>NZ_JBFXHE010000059.1:0-15798 GCF_050177295.1 Desulfobacter sp. | reverse complement strand
ATTATCAATGTTACAAAAAATAGCAAGGGAATAATGGAAAACAAATACAAAATAAACAGGTTATAAAGAATGGGGAACGGGAATTTTAATTGTCGTTGAGGGGAAAAAATAATTGTCGTTGATCAGATTGGTATGTTTGAATCAAATGAATCTTTGAGAAAATTGAAGAATAATCTGAGCAGAGAAAATTTGAGTTTTTTCGTTGATTGCTTTTGGCCATCAGTAACCTTGGTCAAAAAAGCCATAACATCTTCGGATGTGATTTTTGATATTTCTGAATTGCCATATTCTTTTTTAAAACCGGCCAAAAAAAAGTTGATAATTTTTTATAGTGTTTTTTTTGAATTCATTTTTTGATAATCAAGAAAAGTGTCGATTGCATTTGATGTTTTCATGATGCTCTCCTTTGATAAAAAATTGTCTTTTCGCCTGAGAATAGGCCTCCATCGAATATTTTACAAATCAAGATCTATTTTTTCAACTGATAGACTATTATCAGAGTAAAAGATATCGGTTCTGAGTTGCACCGGTATCTTTAATATTTTTCACGAGGACTATGTCAAAAACGAAACCCTCACAAGGTCGGATTCAGAGGTCCGGACTATTATTAATAGTCAACACTTTCAGATTACTTGTTTTTCCGGATTTTGATTTGGATGATGAGCGACAGATATGTCTACAATTTCGGATCGAAGCCATTGTCAATAAAGGCGTTGACTACTTTCGTTATTCCTTTCCGCCTGGGGTTTAGGGTTGGCCACTCTTGATACCATAAGAGTACGTGGTTCATTATGTGGCAAATTGAAGAAAAAATTTGCAAGCCTTTCCAAATTATGTTGAATGATTTCGTCATTCATATTTTAAATATTCATGCAGATCTGGTTATTCTTACTATTCGAATGAGACCCCGTCAGATAAGTGAACATGAAAGATAAGATGGATAAAAAAGCAAATAGGTTGCATAGTTAAAGAGCTGGTTACTCAGCAGTCTTTATGTTCTCCAGAGTTCTACCGAGTCGGGAATCTATTTTCCAATCTTTTTTCTTAATGTAAAACTGCGGTATGGTGGTTCCATCATCTTCAATTCTGCTATTTTTTCTGAAATGTGAATTATTTTCATAGACGTGGAGTCTCCCGAAGCAGGCGTAAACATTGATTGATATTCCGGTGATACGTTCACTACGTTCATAGTAATTGGGTCATTAGGGGTTACAACCGAATTAATATTAGTTTCGACTATTATGTTGTCGTGTATCTCCCATGTCCCTGCATGTCGTACTAAAAAATTGAGAGGTAACTCTTGACCTTCCAGATTCAACCTTAATGTAACTTGCCCATCAGTATTGCATTTCCCTCCAACATGATAAGTGTGAGAACCAGAGCCTGTTAGTGCTATACTTAAATTTTGTGGAAGAGATTCACCAAGCATCTGTGCTATCTCAGCAGGCGAAATATATACAGATACTTCCCACGAACCAATTAACGTTTTCTCAGTGCTTGGTTGCAAGCCTTGTGGAAACGCAACAGCTTGATTTGATGTTATAAATATAAACAATATAGATATAAAAAAAATCATTTTTTTCATTTCATTTTCCTTACAAAATTGAACATATGGAAGTATCACAAAAAATCCAAACACAGAGTGTTTATCACCATCCAGAATAGGTTGCAAAAAATTTTATCTGTTACTCGATGCTCAAGTTTTTTTATCCAATAATTTGATGTCAAACGATAACATAATGTAGGCCGCAATATATATCACCTGCGTGTCATGGGGTCAAACCTTGATTTTTACCCTTATATTTCAACAATTAGAATGCACCGAATTTCACCAGTGATCTTGGGGTTAGTATGGACTATGCATATAAATACACACTTTTTCCTGTAATGGGGACGGGCACAATATCTTGGGCGCCCCCTGTCTTTGACTGAGAGAGGATTATACTTTATTAAATTTAGAATTGCTGAATTTCATCTGCGGTCCTTAACTTGCAGTTTAACCCCGCAGATCAGGATTAAAATAAGAACCGGGATACCCATCACGGCGGTTATGGTAAAAAACACAGGGTATCCCAGTTGGTCCACCATGGCCCCGGAATATCCGGAAAATACCTTTGGCACAAGAGTCATTAATGACGAAAATACGGCATATTGAACGGCGGTGAACCTGACATTGGTCAGACTGGATAAAAAGGCCACAAATGCAGCGCCGGCAAGGCCGCCGGCAAGGTTGTCCGCGGAGATCACAAGGTAGAGCATGGGCAGGGCCGGACCGGTCCAGGCCATGAGAACAAACAGCAGGTTTGTCAGCGCTGACAGCAATGCCCCGGCAAAAAGAATGCGCATCACCCCGAACTGAATTGACAGGGTGCCACCCAGAAAACCGCCGGCAATGGTCATGAACAGTCCGAAGGTTTTTACGATGCTTGCGATATGAATTTTTGAAAAACCCATGTCCTGGTAAAAGACATTGGAAATAACACCTAGAACAATATCCGAAATCCGGTACAGGCCGATAAGCGCAAGAAGCAGCCAGGCCAGGCCTGCGCCGTACCGCAAAAAAAAATCCGAAACCGGTTCAACATAGGCGGACCGGATCATCTCCATGTCCGCCACTTTCAGGGCCACCATCAACCTTGCCGCCAGAAGTGCTGAACAAAGGCCTGCGGCAAGCCGTGCGGTTTCAACTATAAATCCGGCGGCAGAATGGTTTTTTACAACAAGGGCCACCTGTTCTTTTAATGTGGATGCAATCCCGGATGAAAAATAAAACCACCCCACAAAGGCAGCCGCAGAAATTAAAAAAAGAATAAAAAATCGGGCATGATCCCTGTTCCGGGCGCAAGTTGCTTCTTTTTCCGTTATTGCAGGTTCTTTAATTACAAATACCGTGATCATCCCAATGGCCATCAGCCCGGCCATGATCTGGTAGGCCGTGCGCCAGGCCGTGTAATCATAAGCGCCCGGGGTTGAGCCTTGGATCTGGGCTATAAACAAGGCACCTGCACCTGCGGCCAGCATCCCGATCCGGTATCCGGCAATATACACCGAAGCCATCAAGGCCTGTAGTTCTTCGCCTGCCGATTCAATGCGGTAGGCATCAATGGCAATATCCTGGGTGGCCGAAGAAAAGCCTAAGGCCACGGCAGCCAGAGCCATCAAGGATAAACAGTTCTCTGCCTTTGCCGGATCAATCATGGACATGGCAAAAATGGCCGCGGCAATGCAGATCTGGGCCAGAAGTATCCAGGCCCTGCGCCGGCCAAGCCTTCGGGTCATTACGGGAATAGGCATTTGATCAACCAACGGCGCCCAGATAAATTTAAAGGAATACCCTAAGGCTGCCCAGGAGAAAAAGGTGACAGCCGAACGCTGGATACCTGCCTCACGAAGCCAAAGTGACAGAGATGAAAAAATCAGCAGAATGGGCAGCCCTGCGCTGAACCCGAAAAAGAGCATGGCGACCACCCTGGGGTGGGAAAAATTCTTGGCAGCCTCCCAGGCTTTTGAAGGGTTATAGAAAAATTTCAAAATCCGCAGCAACGGCGTAACAGGAGGTGGAGAGGTGATTATTATTGAAAAATTGGCGACACTGGTCAACCATGGCATCCACCTGGTCATCGGTTCTGTCCTGGTTGATATGAATCAGGCCAAGCTGCCCCACTGACGCCTTAACGCTTAAATCCAAAACATCGGACAGGCGGGAGTGCCCCCACCCGGTTCTATTCAGGTATTCATCATCCGTGTACTCGGTGTCATGGAACAGTAAATCCGCATCTTTTGAAAAGGCGATGTATTCTTTAACACTTCTGCCCTGGGAGTGGGTATATCCCAGTTCATTGTCCGTAAGAAACACAAATGTTTTCCCATTTTCCGTAAACCTGTATCCAATGCTGTCCTGGGAATGGGAGGTGAGGATTGTTTCAATATCCAGGCTGCCGATGGAAAAACGGTTGTTCAGAGATGAATCAAACCGGATATCTGCGTTGTAGTCCTTTAACCCGACGGGAAAAAAAGGCATACACATGACCCGGTCAATGACCTGTTTCGTTGTCAGTCCGGCAAAGGTCCGGTCCTGGATGTGGACTGTGGTATCCGCATCAAGCAGGGGATGAAAAAAGGGCAGACCAATGATGTGATCCCAGTGGGTATGGGTCAAAAGCAGATAACATCTCTTAATTTTTTTTTGAACCATGGATTTTCCAAGCCTGCGGATGCCGGTACCGGCGTCAATGATCACAACCTCACCCGAATTCGCCTGGATCTCAAAACAGGTGGTATCGCCGCCGTACTTGGTATATTGTTGCCCTGATACACAGATTGATCCTCTAGATCCCCAACATTTTATTCGCATGCGTCTTTTGTATCCATCAGTTAGACAGTTATTTTACGGAACTAACATCTTAGACTCATATGAAACCGGGCCGATAATTAACTCTATTTAGCAAAAAAATAACCATATTTAAACCTCCTTATATTAATAAAGGCGGGAATAAAAAAAATTTTTAGAAATTCAGCTAAACAATTTTCAAAAAGATTTGGAAATATTAAATTTTTTATACTACATATACCATGCTTTTCGTTAGTCGGTATGTTGTTGCGTGCAACACATGCCTATATCAACCATGAACAGTTTTAAGAAGGGAATGATAATATGGCACAGCCAATTGCAGACAGGCGCGATGTCGACTTTGTATTGCATGAACAAATCGGAACGGTTGACCATGAGTTATTTGAGGAATTCAATAAAAAGACCGTTGACCTGATTGTCTCGGAAGCAAGGAACCTTGCCATTAAGGAGATTCTGCCCACATTTAAAGACGGAGATGAGATCGGCTGCACCCTTGAAAACGGTAACGTGACCACACCCGACTCTTTTAAACGGGCCTGGAAGCTGTTCTGCGAAGGTGAATGGCTGGCCATGTGTGATGATCCGGAGGTGGGCGGCCAGGGCATGCCCAAAACCGTGGGGTGCGCAGCCCTGGAATATATGGTAGGCGCCAACTCCGCCTTTATGCTCTATTACGGCATGACCCACGGCGCAGCCAAACTGGTGGAAGCTTTTGGTAATGAAACCCAGAAAAAACTGTACATGAAAAAAATGTTTGCAGGCCAGTGGGGCGGCACCATGCTCCTGACCGAACCCGAGGCCGGTTCCGACGTGGGCGCGTTGACCACCTCAGCCACCTTGAACGATGACGGCACCTACACCATCCAGGGTACAAAAATTTTCATCTCTGCGGGTGAACATGATCTTTGCGATAATATTATCCATCCGGTCCTTGCCCGTATTGAGGGGGCACCTGCGGGCACCCGGGGAATATCCCTGTTCCTGGTGCCCAAATACCTGGTTAATGAAGACGGCTCCCTGGGTGAATTCAACAATGTGGTATGCACCGGTCTTGAAGAAAAGATGGGCATTCACGGTAATGCTACCTGCACCCTGGCTTTGGGAGACAAAGGACCTTGCATCGGCACCCTTCTCGGCGAAGAAAACAAGGGCATGCCCGCAATGTTTCAAATGATGAACGAATCCCGGGCATTTGTGGGTGTCCAGGGTTTTGCCGTGGCGTCCGCCGCTTATATGAACGCCCTTGATTATGCCAGAACCCGGGTACAGGGCCGACATCTTACAGCGGGCAAGGATGCCACAGCCAAAAACGTAACCATCATCAACCACCCGGATGTTAAACGCCAGCTGTTAAACATGAAAGTATACACCGAAGGCATGCGCTCCCTGCACTATTACTATGCCAAATGCGAGGACATTGTTCATACCACGGATGATGAGGCGTTAAAGGCCAATACCGCCGCTTTAATTGAGGTGCTCACCCCCATTGTCAAAGGCTATATCACGGATAAGGCCCTTGAGGTCTGCTCCCACGGTGTCCAGATTTACGGCGGATATGGATACTGCAAGGAATTTCCGGCAGAGCAGCTCATGCGCGATTCCAGAATCTTCATGATTTACGAAGGCACCAACGGCATCCAGGCCATGGATCTTCTGGGCCGCAAGCTCTCCACGAACAATGGGCAAAGTTTTATATACTTCCTGGATCAGATCAGAAAAACCATAATTGAAGCCCAAAAAATCGAAGGGCTTGAAGTGCTTTTCGAAAAGGTCGAACTTGCTCTGGACCGGTATGATGTTGTTGCCTATGAGATCGGTGCAAGGGCAAGATCTGAAAAGGTGCTTAACGCTTATGCCTTTGCTCACCCATTCCTGGAGATTACAGGGGATATCGCCTTTGCCTGGATGCATCTGTGGCGAGCCTGTGTTGCCGCACCTAAATTGGCTGAAAAAGTAGGCTCTCTTGATCCTGAAGCGGTGGCTGCCAAGGCTGGGAAAAACAAAGAGGCCGCATTTTATGCCGGCGTGATGGCCTCTGCCAGATTTTTTATCAATACCCTTTTGCCTGGATCTTATGGTAAGATGGATGCCATTCTTGAAGGGGATAGCTGTGTGGAGGATATATTGGACGTCTCCTTTGGCTCAAAATAAAAATAATAAAAGGGAGGAAAAGAACATGCTTGAAACCCTAAAAAACAGTCTGCTCACTGGGGTGGGTATGGCGTTGCGCTCCAAAAAAGAAATTGAAACCTTTGCCAGGGAGTTTGCCGAACAGTCTGAAATGAACCAGAAAGAGGCAAAGGACTTTCTGGAAGAGTGTAAAAAACGGTATGACGACGCAAAATCCAGCCTTGATAAAAAAGTTGAAGCAGTTGTGGAGTCGGTACTTAAACGCCTGGATCTGCCCACCCGTGGGGATATTGATGAACTCAATGCCCGGATTGACGAGCTGTCTAAAAAAATTGAAAAAGAGGCCTGAAATCGAGGCATCTTGCCCTGACCATGCTCAGTTTTAAGACCATTTCCAGGGTCACGAAACGATACCGGCATCTGGTTCGTTACCAACAGATTATCGGCATTATTTTCAAGTACGGATTTGAAAATATTATTGATGCCATGGGGATTGATCATTATCTTGATAAAATTCCGTTCTCAAAACCCCATGAGAAATTGTCCAGGAATCAACGGATCAGGATGGTTTTGGAGGAGCTTGGGCCCACCTTCATTAAAATGGGCCAGGTATTATCCTCACGGCCGGATCTGATCCCCCTGGACTTGACCCGGGAGCTTGCCAAACTCCAGGACAAGGTGCCGTCATTTTCGTTTGAACAGGTCGGACAAATTATTCTTTCAGAGTTTGGCAGACCCATCAGTGAGGTATTCTATTCCTTTGAGGAGGCTCCTTTTGCTTCGGCCTCCATCGGACAGGTTCACCGGGCGGAACTGTCGTCAAAGGAGCAGGTGGCGGTAAAAGTTCAGCGCCCCGGCATCCGTAAAACAATCGAGGTTGATCTGGAAATCATCCACTATCTGGCCCAGGTCATGGAAAAAAACCTGGAAGATATGGCCATATTCCGACCCGTGAAAATTGTTGAAGAATTTGCCCAATCCCTGGAAAAAGAGCTCGATTACATGGTGGAGGCGGCCAATATGGAACAGATGGCTGACCAGTTCGCCAGAGAACCGGATATCCGCATTCCCGAAGTCTACTGGTCCCATTCCACACAACGGGTGCTGTGTATGGAATATATCCTGGGGATCAAGGCCGATGACGTTGAAGCCATTGACCGGGCAGCTCTTGACAGAAAAAAAATCACCCGCATTGGCGCCGATTTTGTCATGCGTCAGATATTTGAGTTTGGTTTCTTCCATGCCGATCCCCATCCGGGCAATATTTTTATTCTGGAAGACCAGCGCATCTGCATGATTGATTTTGGCATGACGGGATTTGTGGATTCAACTACCCGGGAGTTATTCATTGATCTGCTCCAGGCGCTTGCCTCAAAAAATACCAGGAATACAGCCCGTCTGCTTTGCCGTCTGACCGAGCCCGACCCATCGGTCAATATGGCGGCCCTGGAAAAGGATATCGCACAATTTTGCGCGGTATATTTGTCCAGAAAGCTTGAAGAAATCAATCCCAGCCGCATGATTCACCAGTTTCTTGAGCTTTGCACCCGGCACGGGTTGAGAATCCCTCCGGACCTGTTTTTAATGATGAAGGCATTTATCAGTATTGAGGGGGTGGCACGCACACTAGACCCTCAATTTGATCTCCTTAACCATGCCCGGCCCTATATCAGGTCCGCAACCCTAAGAAAATATTCATTACCCCGGCTCTCCCGGGAGTTTTTAGGCATCGCCAGGGATCTCTTTTCCCTGCTTCAGACCCTGCCCGGGGATACAAGCAGCATCATGACCCAGATCAAAAAGGGAAAAATAAAGATCACGGTAAGCATTGATGGTCTGGAGCGGCTGATGATGACCCAGGACCAGACATCCAATCGGATCTCTTTTGCCATTATCATTGCCGCCCTGATCCTGGGCTCGGCCATTGTACTCAACTCCCGGATCCCGCCGATGATTCTCGGCGTTTCCATCATCGGCATTGCCGGATTCATTGCTGCTGCTCTCCTTGGTGTCTGGCTATTGGTGGCCATTATTCGCAGCGGGCGACTTTAAGTACCGCAGATGAAATAAATTGCGTCTACAAACTTGCCAACGCATTCCGGGCTGTGTTAAAGTTTTTCCCAATAACGGCCATGGGCCGACCTGGTCTATCAACACCCAGACTTAACCCACAACAAAATATGAAAAGTAACTTAACAACTTATTTGAACTTTCATATAAAAATCAATAAGTATAAAAGATTTGAGGCTGCCCCTGACTATCCGAATCGGACATTTTATTAGTATTGATCATCTGATATTAGGGATTGCTTTACCCCGTTACATCCAGCGCAAAGGGTCTGGTGCCGATTCTGATATTATACCTTTTACCATGCGTTCCTGGGAACAGGTGGAGAGGGGGTTTGCATCCGGGGATATTAATGCCGCGTTCATGGATATTGCCCAGGCCATGTATCTGTTTAACAAGGGTTCGGAAATATCCATGCTCATGTTCACTCACAGGGCAGGCAGCAGAGTCATTATGGCCAAACAAATTCAAAAATTGGCGGATCTTAAAGGTAAAAGTGTTTTGATTCCGCACAAGCTCAGTATTCAACATATGCTTGTTCACAGGCTGCTGAGTGCAGGAGATTTAAAAATCGCCGGTTCAGGAAAATTAGGAGAAGGCGTCGAAATTGAATCGGTACCGTTTGCCTTGATGCCGGAAATGGCCAGTTCGGATCTTGACGGCGATATTGCAGCTTTTATCTGCCCTGCCCCCTTTGGTGACGCGGAGGTTGAAAAAAAAGGATTCAAACATCTGCTCCTTTCCCGGGATCTGTGGAAGGATCATCCGGGTAGTGTATTCGTGGTACACCAGGATCTGCTTGTGACCAAAGAGGAGGATTTGGCCCTGATGGTCAGTTGTCTCCTTTATAGCGCCCGGGAACTTGACCGGTATATGTCATCATCCCCGGACACCGCCGAAAACACCATTGAAGGCATCTCCGCCTCTTTTTTAGGCCTTTCTGGCGAGCAGATACGAAGGGCATTTAACACATCCGGGATTACCTATTGCCCAAAACTTCTGGCTCCGGATATGGAAATGTTGAACATCGTGCTTGATTATATGCGCACAACCATGAAGGTCATGCCGATCGAAGCCGACCTCAATGGATTTGTCAGGCCCGAATTTATTGATACTGTTCTATCGGAATTATAGTACTTGAAAATAGATATTGAAAAAATCTGTAAATCCTACGACGGGCCGGGGAAAAAAAAACATCAGATTCTCAAGGATATTTCCTTTTCCATAAATCCTGGGGATTTTGTGATTATTCTGGGTGAATCGGGTTGTGGAAAGACCACCCTGCTGAACATGCTGGCTGGGCTTGAAAATCCGACCTGCGGTCAAATTCGGGTGAACGGCAACCCTATTGTCGGTGTCCATCCCTCGCGCTCCATGCTGTTCCAGCAACCGGCGCTGATTCCATGGCTCAACGTTAAGGAGAATGTGGCCTATGGTTGTAAAATCAGGAAAGATACCCAGGATCTTGAATACCGGGTAAGCCAGTTTCTGGAAATCATGGGACTGATAGGTGCATCTGACGCAAAACCCAGTCAGCTCTCTTTAGGTATGGCCCAGCGGGTCTGCCTGGCCAGGGCGCTGGTGGGACGTCCCCAGGTCCTGCTGCTTGACGAGCCCTTTGCCTCGTTAGACACCTTTACCCAGGCCCATATCCAGGAAGAACTGGTAAACCTGTGGATGTCCGAAAGCTTTACCGCGGTCTTTGTCACCCATGATATTGATGAAGCCATACGCCTTGGCAATAAAATTATTGTTCTGGCTGGTTCCCCTGCCGGCATTTCCGATATTTTCGATATCAATGTACCCTACCCCAGAAAACAGCATGATCCTGTGATCAAAGCGTTGAGAACCAATATTCTCGAACGATTTAAAATCGCATATTTAGTTAAACGGAGCCTGACAAATGAAATTTAACCATGTAAAGCCGGTATGCCCCAACAGTATTTCACGGCGAAGTTTTTTAAAAACAGCAATAGGGACAGCAGGCATAGCCGCCTGTGCCCCCATGGTATTTCCTTGCTCGGCAGCGGCAAAAAAAAGACCGTTAAAAATAGGTTATCTGCCCATTACAGATGCCACCCCTTTACTCGTTGCATACACTCTGGGTTATTTTTCCCACGAAGGACTTCATGTGGAACCGCCGGTCATGGTGCGGTCATGGAAAGTACTTTCCGAATCCTTTTTAACGGGTAAGTTTGATCTGGCCCACATGCTTTTTCCCATCCCCGTATGGATGCGATTCAAGCAGAACGTACCCGTCAAGGTTTTGGCCTGGAATCACACCAATGGCAGTGCGGTCACTGTTAAAGCAGACGCCGGCATCAACCGGTTTGCGGATCTGGCCGGCAAGCAGGTGGCCGTGCCCTCATGGTACTCCATGCACAATCTGGTCATGCAGTTAGGACTTCAGGTCCAGGGGCTTGAGCCTGTCATCCGACCGCCGGGCTCAAAGCTTGCCCCCCACGAGGTGAACCTCTTTATTCTGCCGCCCCCGGATATGCCCCAGGCGCTTTTGGGAAATAAGATAGACGCATTTATCGTGGCGGACCCCTTCAACGCCCTGGCCCAGGAAAAATTTTCGGCAAAAATTATGCGATATTCCGGAGATATCTGGAAAAATCATCCCTGTTGTGTTGTCGTCGCCAATGAGCATCTGATTCAAGAAAGCCCCATAGTAATTCAAAAGGCGGTAAACGCCATTGTAAGAGCCCAGGCGTGGTGCCTGCAAAACCCAAAGGAAACGGCTCACCTGCTCAGCAGGGACGGCGAAGGATTTTTGCCGGTAAAGGAATCAATTCTTCACAGGGTTTTTGGTGCCATCCCCGAAAAAGAACTGATACACCCCCAGTGGAATGTAGAAAGAATCGGTTTCCAGCCCTTTCCTTTTCCAACAGCCACCCGATTTATTCTGGAACAGATGAAAAAAACCAAGGTTGAAGGCAACACGGATTTTCTGACGACCCTTGATGTAAACACAGCCGTTGCACAGCTTGTGGACGACCGTTTTGTCAGAAAAGCCCTTGACGACATGGGGGGAGTGAAAACGTTCAGCCATGGCGACACAGAAGATCTCTTTTCCAGGGAAGAAACCGTTGAACTCAATTGAAAAAAATTTCCAGGATAGCACCGTCCAGGTCGGCTTATCATCATTTTTCACCCGGATATGGTCTGGCTGGAAATATGAACTTGCCGGACTTGTCCTATTTGCCTGTGCCTGGGCCGTTATCACACAGTTTATCTTCACCAGGCCCGGACTGTCCCATTTTAAAGGTTTTCTACCCGGCCCGACTCTAACGGCCATGGCAGACGCTTTTCAGAATTCCAGATTTTGGATGTCGGTTTTTGCAAGCCTGCGTAGAATCGTTGTAGGCATAGCCATATCAGCAGTCATCGGACTCCCATTGGGCATACTGATCGGTTTTTTCACTCGTCTTCGCAAGCTGACCTATTCGCCGATTCAATTCGTAAGAATGATCAGCCCCCTGTCATGGATGCCCATTGCATTGCTTTTATTTACCAGCTTTGAATCCGCAGTTCATTTTTTGATTGTAATGGCGACAATTTGTCCTATAATACTCAATACAGCCATTGGTGTCATGGATATTAACCCCCAGTGGATAAAAATGGCTTTGAACCAGGGTGCCAATAACGTTCAACTCATTCAAACGATTGTTATTCCATATTCCATCCCACATATGATGACCAGCATCAGACTGGCGCTGGGGATTGCATGGATTGTTTTGGTCCCGGCAGAATTTTTAGGGGTATCATCGGGTCTCGGCTATCTGATTAACGATGCCAGGGATACCATGGAATATGACAAACTTATGGCCGTAATCATTGCCATCGGCATGCTGGGATTTATACTCGACAAAGTTTTCCAGAAATTGCAGCACAGGTTCAGCTGGTCATGGACCGACGATGTTTAAGAGATAAAATTTTTAATTTTTTATATACTATACCTTTTCAGGACATAAGGAGTATTTTATGGCGGTAGACCCGAATATCAAAATTGTTGTGGCAGATGATTCAGGCACTATGCGGATAATGTTCAAACAAATCCTGGCTAAAGCCGGATTTTCAAATCTTGTTATGGCGGTGAACGGTGTAGACGGCCTTGAAAAAGTAAAAGTTGAAAAACCTGATCTTGTCATCTCCGACTGGAACATGCCCACGCTCGATGGCCTTGGATTTCTCAAAGAATTAAGAGCCTCTGAAGCATTTAAGGATCTGCCTTTTATCATGGCCACGGCCCAGGCCGACATGGGCCAGCAGAAAGCCATCCTGGAAGCCGGTGGGAATGCCCATTGCCCAAAGCCGTTTAATGAAGAGGAAATAACAAAGGCGATTGAAACGGCTTTCTCCGGAGGGATGAAAAAACAGCGGATAACAAAAAAGCGAAGCATTATTGGAGGGCGCGTTGAACTCAATGTCGCCCACATTCAGATCACCGACCACCTTGCCCTGGGCGCCCTGAAACACCGCATTAACCAAGGGGATGTGACCCCCCAGCACTTTGATCTGTCCACCAGCCTGATGGGTGGATGGAACCCGATACAGGAAGGCCTTGAAAGCGGGGGAATTGACTGCGCCTTTGTTCTGGCACCCATTGCCATGGACCTGTTTGCCTATGACTCCCCTATTCAGCTGGTCCTGTTTGCCCACAAGAACGGTTCCACATTTGTGCGCTCCCGGCATTATGATTACAGGTTTGACTCTTTGCAAAGCTTTTACAAATACAAGGTTGTGGATATTCCTCACAAAATGTCGGTTCACCACATGCTTGCACATCAATTTTTGAAGGAACTGGGGCTCAAACCCGGTGTTCCGGGGAAAAAAGCGATTAATGTGCGATTTGAGGTGGTTCCACCCATTAAGATGCCCGGCATTATGAAAGAAAACGAAGATGTGGGTGGATTTATGGTTGCCGAACCGGTTGCCACCAAAGCCATCAAGGCGGGAATCGGCAACCTGGAATTTTATTCAGCCACACGCTGGGAGAATCATCCCTGCTGCATTGTGGCCATGCAAAAGGACTTTATCCAGAAACACCCTGAAGCTGTTCAGGAGTTTGTCTCTCTGCTGGTGGATACCGGCGAGTTTATTGAAAACGACAAGGCCCGGGCTGCGGACATTGCCGTGAAATTCCTGGACCCAGAAGGTAAAATGGGGCTGAATCCCCAGGTGCTTCAAAATGTATTTTCCCAGCCCATGGCCATCCGTTGGGACGGACTCTATCCGGAAGCATCAGATTTAGATAAAATTCAAAGATACATGCACGATGTCATGGAGATCGGCAAAATTATTGACCTTGAAAACTTTATTGACCCCAGCTTTGCCAACATCGCATTCAATATATAAATTAAGGAGTTATGCATGAGAATTACAGATCCCCAAGTCATACTGAATGGAGAAAAAGACCTCATTGCATCTGTCCAAAAGGATCTGGATCTTGATGCAGTCAGGGATCTGCTCAAGGAGCGTCTGACCGCAAAGGCGCTGTCCCCCAAAGGCGGCCAGATTGTGGTACATGACAATGACGTGGCGTTCAGGCTTGATTATGAAATCAATCTGAACGGCAGCTTGCTTTTTGACCGGCACGGAAACCTGATTGAAGATAATGAAAGTACGGCGTCCAAACAAGACACTCAGGATGAAAATGATGAAAATGCGGCCCCGGTATCAGATCTGGATGACAATCTGTCTATTCACTTTCCCGATTATGATGATGCCGCGGATGATGAGCCGGGCCAAGTAAAGGCAGAGGATACGGAACCGGAAGAGCTGTCTGATGAGATCCAGGGAGCTGACCCCGGACTGGAAATTGAAGACCTTGAAGATGAACCTGCATTTGATCAGGAGAGCTCCAACATCCTTGCCGCAGATGACGGTGATGAACTGATTGATTTAACCCAAGAGGATGATGAGGATGATATAGAAGATTTAAACATTGATGAATTTACAGATATTAATCTTGAAGATGAAGACAATGAAAACGACGAGAATGTAGTTGATGACGATATAAGTGACATTCTGCAGGAAAACCGTAATTTCTGGGAAAAGAAAAAAGAGTAATACCGGAAAAGACCATGGATGGTTTTTCCGGAAAAAAGAGCTGCCATCAGGCACCTTGCGAAAAAATGTATGGATGATAACAAAAATAAAACTATCCTGGTCATAGACGATACAGAACGCAATCTGGATATGGCCCGGTCTATTCTCCAGGATTATGATGTAATCCCCTGCACCTCCGGGGTTGATGCCCTGAAAGTGGTCAGAGACGAACAGATTCATTTGATCCTGCTGAACACGCATATGCCTGACATGGATGGATATACTCTCTGTAGAAAGCTTAAACAGTACCCGAACACCCAGGAAATCCCTATTATTTTCATCACTGCTGAAACCGACGAAAAAAGTATTGAAAAGGTATATGACCTGGGTGGGGCCGACTATGTAACCCAACCGTTTAAGGCCAAAGAACTGCTGGCCCGGGTCAGAGTTCAGCTCCAGGTACAGGAAATGATTCGGGAACTTGATATGATGGCCACCCGGGACGTTTTAACCCGTGTGTTGAACCGAAAGAGATTTTTTGAACTTGGAGAACCCCTGTTCAATGCGTCAGGCAGTGAATTATATGTACTGATGATTGATATTGACTATCTTAAAAAGATCAATGATCAGTATGGCCATGATGTGGGCGACATCGTTTTAAAAACAGTGGCAAATGTCATCAAAGATGTCTTGCCACCGGATGCAATATTCGGGCGCATGGGCGGTGAAGATTTTTCGGTCATGTACACTGCACAGACCCACGAACTGTCGATGGATATTGTTTCGGATATCCTGAAAACCGTTGCCGAAACCCAGATTCTCCTGAAGGACGGCAGTGCTGTTTCCTGTACAATTTCCATTGGAATTGGACGTAAGTATCCTGAATTCAATTCCCTGGGCAGCCTGTTACAAGAGGCGGACATAACCCTTTGCCAGGCCAAGGAAAGTGGCCGGAATACGAGTATTTTCAGGGATCGATAGCGCTTTTGGGGGCCGCCATATATTGTCACAATCCACTTTCCCGACAAACCCATCTGAACAGGGGTGTTTTCCTTTGAATATATGAAAGTTATGGCTCTCCGATATTTTCCGTGGTTGTAATTTGAGTTTAGTTCGGAAACAATAGTCGATTTTTTATTCACAACAAATGGAACAGTGTCATATGGGGATTGAATTAGATTTAGAGTTGCCTGATG
>NZ_JBFXHE010000058.1:0-16108 GCF_050177295.1 Desulfobacter sp. | reverse complement strand
TTGTCAAAAAATCCTTGATATTCTTGAGAAAAGATCTGTTTAAGGCGGCTACTGCGCCGCAGAAACTATTTTTTGTTTTTTGTGACAGAAACTGAGGCGTAAGGCACTTAATTTCATGTGCCAGATGTAGGTCAAAGGTTCATTTGCGGCGGGCCGGCATGAGCATCTGTTCATTGATTCTGAAAAAACCTTTCAAGTGCTCCAGCCAGTATGCGTAATAAACTAAATGATCACTGTTGAACGTCGTGACTTCCCCCCTTTTTTTTGATGCATAGATAAAATGCATCCGGCCGCTGGGATCCACCTGGTACACCATGGCGGTAAGATCATTGTTCAGCACAATCAGGTCGCCGTTTTGAACATCATCTGCTTTAATACTGTGGGCGTTGTCTAATAAAAGGTCCATGGGCATCAAGTTCTTGTATACCAGCCCTGCTTTGTTAGCAGCCCCGGCGTAAATGGAGTAGAATAGCCATGAATTATCCGTGCTTCCTGTCTGATTAGGGCGTCCGCCGACTAACACAGGCATACTAATGAACTGTTCTGCAATTGATGGGATAAACTGGCGGAAAAGTACGGCAGGCGTCGAGTCCACTGATGTTTGGATCTCCTCATGCTGTGTCTCTATGACAAGGGAGAGGCTTGCCAGGGTCGGAACAGCCCAGATCAGAACCAGTATCAGGTGTATGGTTGCTCTTCTCATTTTTTTTCCAAATATAGGGGGGTTATATTCCGGGATTTTGAAAATCTGCCAAGATGTTTTTTCACACTACCTGTTATTAAAACCCTTCGTCAAGAAAGAAAGTCGGGTTACGGTCAATACCATGAAAAAAAGTTTTTCGTATGGTTTTGAAGTTAGGCACGAATTGTGCTTTACATGCTGTCGTATTTGTTTTGTGCTCAACCCGACAAACAGTCAGAAAGGATAAAAAATGACTTGTATTGATGAGATTCAGGCGCTTAGAAACCAGGTAATTCCAAACGGTCATGCCTCCGGTACCACCTGCTATGTTGATTCGGCCAAAGGGGCCATTATTACTGATGTTCAAGGCAAACAATATATTGATTTTGCCGGTGGCATTGCCGTGATGAACGTGGGTCACAGTCACCCCAAGGTGGTGGCTGCCATTAAAGCCCAGGCCGAAAAATTCACCCACACCTGCTTTATGGTGAATCCCTATGATGTTGCAGTACGTCTGGCCGATCGGCTGTGTAAGATCACTCCGGGTAGCTTCGATAAAAAAGCCCTTTTCGTTAATTCCGGGGCAGAAGCTGTTGAAAACGCAGTGAAAATCGCCCGTTATTATACCAAAAGACAGGGTGTTGTGGTGTTTGACGGCTCCTACCATGGCCGTACCTATCTCACCATGGCCATGACCAGCAAGGTAAAACCCTATAAATGCGGATTCGGTCCCCTGGCCCCTGAAGTATACCGGGCCCCGTTTGGTGATTTTAAGGGTTTTACCGATTTTTTTATCACCGGCATTAACCCTGAAAATACTGCAGCTGTCGTCATCGAGCCCATCCAGGGGGAAGGCGGGTTTATTGCCCCGCCTGAGGACTTTTTGCCCCAGGTGGCACAGTTCTGTAAAGACTACGGCATTGTTTTTATTGCTGATGAGATCCAGTCCGGCATGGGCCGGTCCGGCAAGATGTTTGCCGTTGAGAATTTTGGTGTGGAGCCGGATTTGATGACCGTGGCCAAAAGTATTGCGGCGGGTATGCCGTTGAGCGCGGTGGTGGGCAGAAAAGAAATCATGGATTCTGTGCATCCCGGCGGTTTAGGCGGCACCTATGGCGCCAACCCCGTGGCCTGTGCCGCCGCCCATGCGGTACTGGATATTTTTGAAGAGGAAAACCTTCTGGAAAAGGCGCAAGCCCTCGGCGAAAAACTTGGCGCAACCTTTGGTGCCTGGACACAGAAATTTAATCATGTGGGTGAGGTCAGAGGCATTGGCGCCATGCGGGGATATACCATTGTCAATGCCGACGGCACCCCTGACGCGGACAGGGCCAAAAAACTGTCGGCGTACTGTTTTGACAACGGTTTGATCACCCTGGTCTGTGGTATTGAAGGTAATGTCATCCGGGTGTTGATGCCCCTGGTCATTGAGGATGATCAACTGCAAAAGGGACTGGATATCATGGAAGCGGGGTTGGTCAGCCTGGCCGGCTAACAAAAGGAGTCAACATGTTAAAATTAAAAAATTTAGATCTCCTTTGCCGACAGTGTTTTATTCAGGGTGAGTGGGTAGACGCGGACAGCGGCAAAACCGTTGACG
The DNA here is from genome assembly GCF_050177295.1 of Desulfobacter sp. Taxonomy (NCBI): domain Bacteria; kingdom Pseudomonadati; phylum Thermodesulfobacteriota; class Desulfobacteria; order Desulfobacterales; family Desulfobacteraceae; genus Desulfobacter; species Desulfobacter sp. The sequence continues at coordinate 13,826 of NZ_JBFXHE010000058.1, read as the reverse complement.
TCATCAATCCCGCCACAGGTCAGGTTCTTGGTGCGGTTCCTTTTTGCGGTGCAGATGAAACACAACGGGCTATTAATGCGGCCAATGAAAGCCTGGATGCCTGGCGGTCCAAAACAGCCGGGGAACGCTCGGCCATCTTGCGAAAATGGCACGATCTGCTTATGGAAAACCAGGAGGATTTAGCCGTGATCATGACCGCTGAACAGGGCAAACCCCTATCGGAATCCCGGGGAGAGATTTCCTATGCTGCCGGCTTTTTTGAATGGTTTGCCGAAGAGGCCAAACGGGTATACGGGGATGTGATTCCCCAGACCGTGGCCTCACAGCGCCTGGTGGTGATCAAACAGCCTGTGGGGGTGGTGGCTGCCATTACCCCGTGGAATTTCCCCAGTGCCATGATCACCAGAAAGGCTGGCGCAGCGCTGGCCGCCGGTTGCACCATGGTGGTGAAGCCGGCAACCGCTACCCCTTTTTCCGCACTGGCCATTGCAAAACTTGGTCAGCAGGCAGGCGTTCCCAAGGGGGTGTTTAATGTGGTGACCGGTTCATCTTCCGCCATTGGTGGGGAACTTACGTCCAACCCCATTGTCCGTAAATTGACCTTCACCGGCTCCACCGAGATCGGTAAAAAGTTGATGAGGGACTGTGCAGGTACCATGAAGCGACTCTCCATGGAACTGGGCGGAAACGCCCCGTTTATCGTGTTTGACGATGCTGATATTGATGCCGCCGTGGAAGGTGTCATGGCTTCCAAATACCGCAACTCAGGGCAGACATGCGTGTGCACCAACCGGATATATGTCCAGGCCGGCGTGTATGATGAGTTCTGCCGGAAGCTGACAACGGCCGTGGAAGGCCTGAAGGTGGGTAATGGATTTGATGACGGGGTTCAGCAGGGGCCGCTTATTGATATGAGTGCCGTGGAAACCGTGGAAAGCCATATCAAAGATGCCGTAAGCAAGGGCGGTAAAATTCTGACCGGCGGTACACGCCACGCTTTGGGAGGAAGCTTTTTTGCCCCCACCGTTGTTGCGGATGCCACCGATGATATGCGGGTGGCCAAAGAGGAGACCTTCGGTCCCCTGGCCCCGGTTTTCAAGTTTGATACCGAAGAAGAGGTGCTCCGCAAAGCCAATGATACGGAATTTGGTCTGGCCGCCTATTTCTACACCAAAGATCTGGGCAGAACCTGGCGTATCGGCGAAAAGCTGGAATATGGCCTGGTGGGTATTAATACCGGTCTTATTTCCAACCCGGTGGCTCCCTTTGGCGGTGTCAAAGAGTCGGGTAACGGCCGGGAAGGCTCTAAATATGGGCTGGACGACTACCTGGAAATCAAATACATGTGTATGGCAGGTATCTAAGATAACACAGGAATAATCGCCACATGACGCTGAAAATAAACATAATGCTGGTGTCCATACTGGTCGCGATTATTCTTGTGCTGGCGGGTATTACCTATACTTACACCCAGACGATCAGCCGCCACACGGTGGAGAATCACCAGCAGGACCTGACCAAAGAGGCGGCCAAGATGGTCCGGATGTGGCTGGATCACCGGTTTAAGCTCATTAATGCGTTGGCGCGCACCCTGGAAGATCTCTATCTGACGCAAGGGCAGGACCCAAGACCTATTTTGAAAATGACCATGGCGGCCGGGAATTTTTCCGATGTTTACCTGGGGCTTTTTAACGGCACCATGATCGATGGGGCCAACTGGTATGCCCCGGGGGATTATGATCCCCGGACCCGGCCCTGGTACAGGCGGGCCATGGAAGAAAAGAAACTGACGCTAACCCGGCCTTTTATGGACCAGGGCTTCTGGAAGATGGTCATTGCCGTGGTGGTGCCCCTGGTCCATAATAACGAGGCGATAGGGGTTTTGAGCGCCAACATCATCCTTGATACCCTGCAGGCTTCGGTCATGGATTTGCGCATCGGCAAATACGGATACGCCTTTATCATTGACAGCCAGGGCACCATACTGGTTCACCAGAACAAAAGCCTGATGATGACCACCAAAATCCAGGAATCCGATCCCGCCCTTTCAACGTTCGGTTCATATTTTCCCGGACGGGATGCGGGCTCTTTCTCCTACAGGGATCGAATGCTCAGCTTTCATAAACTGACGGATACCGGATGGTACCTTTGCACCAACGTGGATCAGGAAGAGGCCCTGGCTCTGGCCAAAAATACGGGCATGCTCTTTGCCATGGCCATGGTTCTGAAAATTTTAGGCATTTTAGCCCTGCTGTTATTTCTCACCGTAGGCGGGTTCGCCTTGATTCTGTTTATTTCCAAAAACAGGTTTGAGGCCATCGTTTCGGGAAAAGATAAAGATCTTCGAGGGGAAATCATTCGCAGAAAAGAGCTTGAGACCCGCTACCGAACCCTTTTTAATATGGCCACCAATGCCATTATGCTTACAAGAAACGGGATCTATATCGAATGTAATCAAAAAGCATTGAATATGTTTGGGCTTGCCGAAGATAAAATCATCGGCCGGACCATGCAGGATCTCTCCCCCGCCATCCAGATGGACGGCACTGCCACAAAGCTCAAACTCACTCAGCTTGAGCAGTCTCACCCTTCGGGTGGATCCGATGTGCTTAAATGGACATTCAACCGGGCGGATGGTTCGGAGTTCCCGGCTGAGATCGGGATATCCACGTTGAAACTGGACCGGGAAATGGTCAAAGTGTACAGTATATGGGACATTTCAAAACGGGTCAATGCCGAGCAAAGCCTGCGTCAGGCTCAGAAAATGGCAGCCATGGGTGAAATGCTGTCCGCCATTGCCCACCAGTGGCGACAGCCGCTTAATGCCCTGTCCTCATATATCGCCTCCCTGACCCCGGCCTTTTATAACCAGATGATTTCAGCCCCGTTCATTGAAAAACTAGTCCGGGAGGCCGATACCCAGATTCAGTTTATGTCAAGAACCATCAACGATTTCAGGGAATATTTCAGGCCGTCCAAAAATAAACAGACCTTTGAGATGATGGATGCGATACAAAGTGCCGTTAAGTTGGTAGAACCCCAGCTAAGACAGAACAATATCACGCTGGACCTGGATCTGGCCGACGCGGAGGTTACCATGCCCATCCTCGGCTATAAAAATGAATTTGTTCATGTCCTGGTCAACATCATTTCCAACGCCAAGGATGCCATTAACGAACGCCAGGCCAACTCCCCGGATCGAACGGTTCACAAGTTAATCAACCTGGCTGTTTTCAAAAACAGTGATGAGATCTGCCTGGAGATCAGAGATACGGGCTGCGGGATTCCCTCCCATTTGCTGGAAAAGATATTTACGCCCTATTTCACCACCAAGGGAACGGCCACAGGCACGGGCATTGGCCTGTACATGGCTAAAATGATCGTGGAAAAAGAGATGAAAGGTACGATTCATGTAGAAACCCGTTACACAGGAGTCATGTTCAGGATCTGCCTGCCCCTCTCCCCAGGTGAGAACGGATCAGGCGAAAACCCAGCAAAGGACAACAAGGAAAATCATGATTAATTTCAGCCATTCAACGGTTCCGGTGGTTCTGGTGGACGATGAAAGATCAGAACTTGACGCGTATGGTTTTTTGCTCACCTCCATGGGCGTCAACCAGGTGGTTCAGGTCCGGGACAGCCGACGTTTGCCTGCTGTGATGGCCGACCTTGGTGTGTGTGTCCTTTTTCTTGATCTGAATATGCCCCATAAATCGGGCTTTGAGGTATTAAAAGAGCTCCGGATAACCCATCCCCACATTCCCGTGGTAATCATCACGGCTAATTCCGAGATTGAAAGCGCTGTTGAATGTTTAAAGCAAGGCGCCCATGACTATCTGGTCAAGCCCATCAATATGAATACCTTTGCCTGGGCACTGCGAAATGCCCTGGAAATCTGCGCATTGAGAAATGAGGTTTTCACCCTTAAAGGGGTCTCATTTAACCGGAATCTCAAATCTCCGGAACATTTCCAGCGCATCATTACCCAAAATCCTACGATGATCGGGCTTTTCCAATATATTGAATCCATCTCCAGCAGCCGGGAGCCGATCCTGATCCTTGGTGAAACCGGCACCGGCAAGGAGCTGCTTTCACGCGCCATCCATGATGCATCCGGGCTTGACGGCCCTTTTGTCACAGTGGATGTGGCAGGGCTCGATGACAACCTGTTTTCAGACACGCTTTTCGGCCACAGTAAAGGCGCTTACACCGGGGCGGATAAACACAGACAGGGCCTGGTGGAAAAGGCTGCAGGCGGATCCCTGTTTTTAGATGAGATTGGCGATCTTTCCGCCGCTTCCCAGGTCAAGCTGTTACGATTGGTCCAGGAGCGGATTTTCTACCCTTTGGGATCGGACCGTCCCCAGACCTGCCGGGCACGGATCATCTCCGCAACCAATAAATCCCGTAGCGAGCTTGCGGGCGTGGATCACGACCAGTTCCGGTCAGATCTTTTTTTCAGGCTTTCCACCCACCTGATCCAGGTTCCCCCGTTGCGGGAACGCAAAGAGGACATCCCTTTGATTGCTGCCTATTTAAGGGATCAGGCCGCTAAAGCCATGGGCAAACCTGTTGTTGAAACCGGGCAACAGTTTGCAGCCGTTTTGGCAGCCCACCCGTTTCCGGGGAATATCAGGGAGTTGAAAACCTATATCTATGATGCAGTGGCACAAAGCACGGATACAAGCCTTCGTGTTGAGACGATTCTGGACCGTCTGGCAGATGTCTCGACCCTCTCCCAGCCCCAGACACCCAATGCTGCCCCCACCCATACCACTGTTCTGGAGGACTTAATGGGCGAATTTCCCACCCTGGCAGGGCTGAATGAATATGCCATAGACCAGGCCCTGGAACGTACCGATAATAATCAGAGCCAGGCAGCCAGGCTTCTGGGTATCTCCAAACAGGCGTTAAGCAAGCGATTAAAAAAGCGCGAGAAAAGTTGACCCTATGTGTCAATAAAAGTTGACGTAGTCAATTATAGTTGACCCCGAAGTTGACATCATGTCTTTTTTTTCAACTTTGGCTATCAGGGATAGCACTCACCATTTCTTCACAGATTTTGAACTGCTTATTAAGATTATAAAGTAGAATTCTCACTCCTTGTTTTTTTTTACCACGAAGGACACGAAGATATTAACGCTTCGTGTCCTTCGCGACCTTCGTGGTAAATTAAAAGATAAAAATTATTGTTGTCCTGATTTTTCAACAATTCGAGCTTTTGGCACACGCCTTGCTCATGTCTCATTATTACGTTTATGAAACCGCGTGCGAAAAGGTTAATGATTTGTGCACTATTTTAACATTCACAAGGAGGAAGAAATGAAGTTTAATCGTTTTTGGACCGTAACGGCAGCCGCCGGACTTTTAATCAGCGGACTGATTTTTACAGGGCCTGCGACAGCAGGTGAAACAACCATCAAGATCGGCAACATTATCCCTCTATCAGGCCCGTCTGCATCCGTAGGCCAGCAGGGAAAAAATGCAAGGGAGATGGCCGTTGAAGAGATAAATGCAGCAGGCGGCATCAAGTCCCTGGGAGGTGCCAAACTTGAAATGCTCTATGCCGACTCCGAATCCAAGCCGGAAAAAGGCGTTTCCGAAGCTGAACGGCTGATTAACACCGAAAAGGTGAACGTACTCACCGGTTGCTGGAACTCTGCGGTGACCTACCCAACCACAGCGGTTGCTGAACGCTATGGGGTGCCGTTTATCGTGCCGGTATCCGTGTCCGACAAAATCACCGAACAGGGGTTTAAAAACGTATTCCGGATTGCCGCCAAGGACTCCTGGTGGACCCGGGATCAGTTCGCCTTTTTAAAGGATATGCAGGCCGAGTATAATACGCCTGTGAAAAAACTTGCATTTGTTTATGAAAACGGCGACTGGGGAAAAGGCATGGCAGGCCAGTGGAAAAAGCTGGCAGCAGAAAACGGATATGAGGTGGTGCTGGACGAACCCTATCCTTCAACCGCCACCGACCTGAGCCCTGTGGTCCAGAAGATCAGACGCTCCAGGGCAGAGGTGCTTTTACTGGTTTCCAATGCTGCGGACGCTATCTTGCTGACCAACACACTGGCTGAATACAAGGTACGCTTAAAAGCCATTGTGGCCACGGGCGGCGGACATGCTGACCCCTTCTTTATTAAGGCCGTGGGTAAAAACGCCCAGTACCTTTTTGATATTGTGGAGTGGGAAACCGACATCAACAAACCCGGCGCCAAAGAGACCAACGAAAAATACAATGCCAGATACGGCTATAACCTTACCGGAGAGGCGGTGGACGCGTATGTCTCCATGTACGTGATCAAAGATGCCCTGGAACGTGCGGCAAGCTTCGATAAAGAGGCCATCCGCAAGGCCCTGGCTGAAACCAACCTCACCTCAGGTCCCGGCATGATCGTGGGTTATGATGCGGTTCAGTTCGACAGCAGCGGTCAGAACTCCCACGCATCTCCGGTGATTGTGCAGATTAATGATGTCGGCAACGGCCTCGAAAGAATTACCGTATGGCCCAAAAGTGCCAGACGCGCGGGATACACCCCAGTTTTTCCCAAACCATAAACCTGCCCATCCCAATGCCCCGCTTTGAAACGGTCAACATCTTTTCAAAGCGGGACATAAGCGTCCGGAGAAAAAAATGATCTATTTAATTGAAGATACAATCAACGGCATCCTGATGGGATCGATTTACGGGCTGACCGCCCTTGGCTTGACCATCATTTTCGGAGTGCTCAAGGTGGTCAACTTTGCCCACGGTACCCTTTTGATGGTCAGCATGTACGCCGCCTACTGGACTGTCACCCTGTCAGGGTTTCATCCCTACCTTGCCCTGATTATAGTTGTTCCGGTGATGTATGTCTTTGGATACTACCTGCAGGATATTGTGATAAAGCCTATTTTCAAGGCGGAAAAGAATGTCCGGGAACCCAGTACGGTGATTATCGTCACCACCGGGGTGTGGTATGTGCTGGACAACCTGACCCTGATGATTTTTGGACCCCAGTACCGTTCTCTTCCGGATAACTCGCTTCAGGGAAAAATGATAGAGCTCGGGGATATATTTATCTCCGTTCCCAAATTGTGGGGGGCCGTTACCGCTGTGGCAACCGCCTATGCCGTTTACTACTTTTTTCAAAAAACACGGACAGGGCGTGCCATCAGGGCATGCAGCCTTGACCGCGATGCGGCCAGTCTGTCCGGCATTAACCAGTATAAAATATACAACATGGCCTTTGGTCTCGGCACGGCCGTGACCGGTATTGCCGCCGTCACCCTGGTTCCCTTCTACAACACCTTCCCTTCCGTGGGGGTTTTGTTTGATATCAAAGGGTTTATTATTGTGGTGCTAGGCGGGTTAGGCTCCATTCCCGGAGCCATCATCGGCGGGATCATTGTCGGGGTCATCGAATCCGTGGGCCCCCAGTTCATGACCGCCACATGGACTGAGGCCATTGTATACGGTCTGTTTCTTCTGGTCCTTTTTGTTAAACCCTCAGGATTGTTCGGAGTAAAATATGACTGGTAAACCCATGACAGGCACAGGGGAGAACAGCGCCCTTTACGAGACTGATGCCGCCTTTCTTGACAGGTCTGCTTTGGCCCGGCAGGTGGTCAAGGACACCATCAACAAGGTACTGCTCGGGGCGGTGGTGATCCTGGTGCTGGCATTGCCCGCTCTCATCAGCAGTCCCACCTGGCTGCATATCATTGTTTTGATATTTTTTTACGCCTATCTGACCACCTCCTGGAACATGGTGGGCGGATTTGCAGGCGTGCTGCCTTTGGGGCATGCCGTATTTTTGGGCATCGGCGCATATACCTCAACAGTGCTTTCCCTCCAGTACGGGATCAGTCCATGGCTCGGCATGTTCATCGGCGGTCTTTTAGCGGTTGCCGCCGGCATGGTTATCGGGCTGCCCACCTTAAAGATGCGCGGGGCCTACTTTGCCCTGGCAACCATCGCTTTTGCCGAAGGCTTGCGCGTTATGGTTGAGAACATAGAATACCTGGGACCGTTCAAACTTAATGGTCCCCGGGGCTTGCAGATTCCGCCCTTGAATATTGGTTGGGCCAATTTTATGTTTTCATCCAAGGTTCCGTATTACTACATTATCTTGGGGCTGCTGCTGATTATTCTCTTGTTGACCTGGGCGGTTTCCAGGTCCAAGCTTGGATATTACCTGACCGCCGGCGGAGAGGAGCCGGAAGCGGCCCAGGCTTTAGGCGTCAATGTTTCCCGGGCCAAGGTGATTGCCATGGCGTTAAGCTGCTTTTTTACAGCCCTGGCCGGTACATTCTATGCCCAGTTCTCCTTGTTTATTCACCCCAAAAGTACGATTTCCCTTGATATTTCCTTTGAGATTGCCTTTATCGCTTTGATCGGCGGCAGAGGTTCCATTGCAGGGCCGGTTTTAGGCGCACTGCTGCTTCGGCCGGTCAGTGATCTGTCAAGAATTTACTTTGGAGATATTTTGCCGGGCATGCATCTGGTGATATACGGCGTTGTACTCATTCTTGTGATGATCTATCAACCCCGGGGACTGCAGGAACCCTTGACCCGGATATACGACAGGGTTGTAAACCGTATGGCCGATGGCTTTATCAAAGGAGGGGATAAATGAGTCTTCTTGAATTAAAGGATGTGACCAAACAGTTTGGAGGCCTTACAGCGGTGGACAGCTTGAGTCTGTCCATGAAAAAAGGCGAAATTCTGGGACTCATTGGTCCCAATGGTGCCGGAAAATCCACGGCATTTAACTGCATTGCAGGGGTGTTTCCCCCCACAAAAGGCAAGGTGGTTTTTGACGGGCAGGTGATCAATGGTCAAAAGCCCTGGGATCTGTGCAAAAAGGGACTGGCTCGCACATTTCAGATCGTGAAGCCCTTTGCGTCCAAAAGCGTACTTTATAATGTTACGGTGGGGGCCTTTGCCACGACCTCCAGCAGGGCCGAAGCCGAGGCAAAGGCCATCCAGGTGCTGCAACTGCTCAATTTTGACGATAAAAAGGATGCCAAATCATCGGATCTGACCATCGCCGACAGAAAACGCCTGGAGATCGCCAGGGCCCTGGCCACAGAGCCGCGACTGCTCCTTTTGGATGAGGTAATGGCAGGCTTGCGGCCGGCGGAGGTGGATGAAATGGTTGAAATTATAAGGTTTTTGCGTGAGCAGGGCATTACCATTCTGGTGATTGAGCATATCATGCGGGCCATTATGGCGTTATCCGACCGTATTGTCGTCATCCATTTCGGGAAAAAAATTGCACAAGGGACGCCCAAAGCGGTGGCGTCCGACGAAAATGTGATCAAAGCATATCTGGGAGATGAATATGGGGTTTCTTGAGGTAAATAATATTGATGTCAGCTATGGGGATGTCCAGGTCCTTTTTGATCTGTCCATGCACATTCAAGAGGGTGAAGTGGTCTCCATTATCGGCGGAAACGGTGCCGGGAAATCAACCTTGCTTCGCACCATCTCAGGGCTGATGAAACCGTCTTCCGGCCAAATCAGCTTTAAGGGCCGTTCCATGCATATCCTTCCCCCCGAAGAGATTGTCAACCACGGCATTGTCCATGTCCCGGAGGGGCGCAGGCTTTTCTCCCTGATGACCATAAAAGACAACCTCATTCTGGGGGCCTATAATAAGGAAGCCGATAAGTACAAAGAACAAACCATGGCCCAGGTATATGAGATGCTGCCAAGGCTCAAAGAGCGCGAAAATCAGACCGCCCTGACCATGTCCGGCGGGGAGCAGCAGATGGTGGCCATTGGTCGTGGGCTTATGGCCAGGCCCAAAATTCTGATGCTGGATGAACCCTCCCTTGGACTGGCCCCTGTTTTGGTTAAGAGCATTTTTGAGACCATCCGGAAAATCGCCGACCAGGGCACCACCGTTCTTCTGGTTGAACAGGATGTAAACCATTCATTGCGCCTGTCAGACCGGGGCTATGTGCTGGAACACGGCAGAGTTGCCCTGGAGGGCAAGGCCGATGAACTTTTAGGTAATCCCCACATTAAAGAGGCCTATCTGGGGATTTAGCCGTCAATTTTTTTCAGGCCCCCTTTTTGGGGGCTTTCTGAAGCCACCCGCGCTGCTCTATTAAATCAATACGCTTCATTATATTGAAAAACAATCGCCCCATACGCAGGCGATGCGCTTGGTAAAACAGCCAAAGGCGTACGAGCGGCAGAAAAGTATATCTCACCAGCCTGCCTTTATTCAAGATAAAAATATTCAATGTACTTTAGCAACCTCTCCTGATATAATTTTTTGCAATCCTGATTTTCTGAATTTTCTATAGCTGGTAATAATTCAATATAACAGCCATGGGCTCACCTGACATATCAACTGTCGGGCATACATAGCCCACAACAAAGTTTGAAAGATCTGAGCAACTTATCCAGACTTTATTATAAATAAAAGGAGATTAACAATGAGCCATTATTCCGAACAACGTAAATATATACGTGTGGAATCTAACAACCCTGCCTATGTTTACAGATACGAAGACCAGGGTCTGTACTACAATGCAAGCATGTGCAATTACAGCAGCGGAGGCAATTATCTGGCTTCGGACGAAAAAATGGATATCGGCCAGCAGGTTTATATCAGGATAAAAAATTACGACCAGGCCTCAAAAGGCCCTGAAAAATACGAAAACTATACAGGTTATGTTAAATGGTCCACGGATCTGGGCACCTCACACCCGGGAGGCCGCTATGGGTACGGCATTGAATATGCGGAGCCCGTATATTATTAGTCGGTAGCTCCGGCCGCAGATTTTTTCTATTTCCCTGCGGCCGGGGGATTGTTAGCAAATTTTCGCACACTTTTTTACTCCATTTTCCCCGGCGGATAGGGGAATTATTTAGAAAATTCATACATCTTTTTCACAATTTTTCGTCAATTATATGAGGTCATTCAATTATTCCTTGTTAATATGGTATTGCTCCTTGACTTTGTGCCTCAATTTGGTAAACCATTATCGAAAAGAAAAAGTATCCGACGCTATTTTTTATAAAAAGATACCGGTAAGCCCGGGGTGTCACTTTCCACTTTCGTTGTGGGCCACGTTGCAGTCAAAAAAACAAATTGGCCCGTGCCCGCTATACCGGCCGACGGAAGGACATAGTCTGACATAATTTTTATCTGGCCCCGATGCCGGTACAATTTATGGGGGACATTATGATTCGCAAACTCATTCTGGTATTGGGTATCCTGATCTGGACAACCATGTGCGGCACAGCATCTGCAGGGGAGCTGGGAATAATCACCGGCGGCGCAAAAGGTACGTACTTCCAATTCGGCCTGAATCTGAAGGAATTAGGCAAAAAATTCGGATATAACATCCAGGTATACAACTCCCGGGGATCGGTGGAAAATGTATATGCCGTGTACAAGCGCCCCAAGACCGAGATGGGTATTGTCCAGTCCGATGTACTGGCATTTGTACTCAAGGTGCAATCCAACAAGGTCCTAAAGAGTATTGCAAGAAAGACTAAAATGGTTTTCCCCTTGTACAACGAAGAGGTCCATCTGCTGGGTAAAACCGAAGTTGCGTCGTTTGATGACTTGGAAAACAGGCGGGTGGCCGTGGACAAGGAAGGTTCGGGCACCTATCTCACTGCCAAGCTCCTTTTTGAGATTTCGGGTATCAAACCGGCCCAAACCCTGGCCGTGGGCACGGATGATGCCCTGTCCATGCTCAAGGCCGGCACCATTGACGCCATGTTCTACGTGGCCGGATTCCCCGTAGCCCTTTTTTCCGAGCAGGTTACGGTCGGGGATGGTTTGCACATCGTGCCCATAGGCAACAAAAGCATTACCGAATTCTACCCTGTTGCCCAGATTCCGGCCGGCACCTATCCATGGCAGAGCCAATCCGTATCCACCGTTGCGGTGAAGGCTGTTCTGGTCTCCTTTGATTTCAGGGGGAGCAACTGCGATTCCGTGGGAGAATTTGCCAACATTGTTTACGATAACCTGGAGTGGCTCAAACAAAACGGTCATCCGAAATGGAAAAGTGTAGACCTGGACTATCCCCTCAAAGGATGGGATCAGTATGACTGCGTTAAAAAACATCGCAGAGGCGGCAATCCCAGAGAAACGGGTCAGCCTATGGAAGAGAACCCTTTGCTGGATGCCATTAAAGAGATGCTCTAAATCTGGCCTATCGGAACCGGGACCGACCAAGGGAGGCACACCATGTATTGCACCCATTTCAACCTGAAAAAAAAACCTTTCCAGCTCAGTTCGGATAACAGCTTTCTGTGGTTGGGCAACACCCACGCCAGGGCTTTAGACCTTCTCAACCGCGGTATTGAAGGGCCTGAGGGATTGCTGATCCTCACCGGAGACATCGGTACGGGCAAGACCACCCTGATCCATGAACTGTGCCATTGCCTGCCCCAAGAGACCGCAGTGGCCCATATCACAGATCCGAGCATTGAACTCCACTATCTGTTTCTTTCCATTGCCCGGGCCCTGGGATTTGATGAGCTTTATAGGGAAGGTGAAGAATTTGGCCCGGTACTGTCGGCTTTTTTAAACCGCCTCCACCAGGCTGGAAAAAAATGCCTGATCATTATTGACGAGGCACACCTGATTCCGGAGCGATTCCTGGCCCTGCTCCCCTCCTGGGCGAAATTTGCGCCGGATAATACCCTTACTATCATCCTTGCCGGTCAACTGGAACTCCACCAAGTCATGGAAAAAAAACTGGGTCCTTCATGGGAAAAGCAGGTGGATGTCCATGCCATGCTTTCTCCCCTGGAAGAAAAACAGACCCGGGACTATATCCACCGGCGCCTTGAGTTGGCCGGTGCAACACACAGGATTTTCACCCCCGAAGCTGTCCGGGAAGTACATGGGTATACCAAAGGCATTCCCCGGCGCATCAACATCGCCTGCGACCAGGCCATGATCGCCGCCTATTCAAAAGATATGCAAACCATTGACGCCCAGACCTTTCAGGATGCCGTGGGTATTTTGAAACTTCCCCAGGTACCGGTGCCTGTCTCCCCGCCGGCGCCGTTACCTACAACGCTTTTGGCCGGCCTAAAGTCCCGGTGGCCGGTAAGGCCACTGCCCTCCTTGGCAGCAGCCGTTTTCCTGGCTGTTATCGCCTATACTTTTTACCCCCGGATACTTTCCGTTCCGGATCAAATACAGCATCCCCAAATCAAAACACCGGCAACACAAAAGAGCTCCGTTTTTGTGCCGACCATGACCGTTCCGCCTCCTTCAGCCACGGAAACCCAAGGGGATCTGTCCGAGGCAGCATCTGGGCTGGAAGCGTTTCAGGCAGAACACCTGATTCCGTCTCTGGAACCCAGCCAAGTACCACCAGGACCCTCTGAACAAACCGCTGCCGAATCCGACGGGAGCGCCGATATGGATAAATTTATCAGAGAGGTCTTCATTATTGACAAGGCCGATTCTATGGTCCGGGCTCTGGATCCGTCCCCCCGGCTATCGGCCCATAAAGCACCGGCACCTGAAACACCTGCACCTATCCCTGCCGAGGCCCCGGCATCCCGCTACAGAAACACTGAACCTGTGCATGACCCCACGCCGACAACATCCCCCCAGCCAGACCCGGATGCTGTCATTGACTGGCTTATAAGAAAAAAATCCAGCTGATTGCCTCTATGTATTCAAACGTGCACCTTTATCTTGACATAAGCCGTATCTCACTGGTATTAAAAGAGTTTTTTTATTAACTCCAAACGGTTCAGGAAGTCTGGCAATGGCATATAAGATAGCGGTGAACGGATATGGACGGATCGGGCGTTGCGTCGTGCGCGCCCTTTACGAGTCCAA
>NZ_JBFXHE010000057.1:0-16503 GCF_050177295.1 Desulfobacter sp. | reverse complement strand
TTTTCGTATTTAATAAGGACAGAAGCTGACGGATTTGGCATAGATTCCAACATTAAAGAAATATACGATGCCGCTGTTCTGGCAAAGGACATTGGGTGTGACTATTTTGAAGTAAAGCCAAGTTATAATTATGATAAAGGCGTTGACCACTCTCTTGTTGTCCATGATAAAAAAAGAATGGATGAGGCCAAGGAGGAAATCAGCAGGCTGGATACACTTGAAACAGAGGCCTTTTCAATTATTAAGGCGATAAATTTAAAACACTCGCTGGACAGTGTTGAGAAACTGCAACCTAAAAACTACAGCGTCTGCCCCATGACGGAACTGAGAACCCTTGTATGCCCGTCCGGCGTTTTTGTATGTCCGTACTGGCGGGGAAAAGAGCAATTCAGGGTTGGTGATATCAAAGAGACCGCCTTTGACGATATGTGGCATGGAGAGAGAAGAAAAGATGTCATGACCTATTTGAATCCGGGAAAACATTGCCCTTTCCATTGCCTTAGACATGAATCCAATCTGGAAGTATTTCATATGAAAAAAAATCTTGATGAATTAAATATCATAACTCCTATTCCCGAGTATGATCGGTTTATATAATTATTATGAAAAAGACCTATAATTCGGCTCCGGGCAATATTTTGCAGAATATGTATCTTAATCACCGTTTAATCCATCATATTGTCAAAAAGAAAGCCATGAAATTTATTGAAGTTGGGTCTGGAAATGGCAATATCTCAAGAATTCTGTTGAATAACGGCCTGTCTGGAATCGGTACTGATCTTTCGAAAACGGCCTGTCGTATTAATGAAGAGCGTAACCAGGACTTTATAAAACACGGGTTATATGAAATCAGAAATATGGATTTTTTTGATATTTCTGGTATCAGTGTTGATCTGATTTTATCATCACATGTCATTGAGCATTTATCTGAAAAGAAACTGAACGCTTATTTTGTAAAATGTCAGTCTCTGTTGAAAGAAGATGGAGTGATCATAAGTCTGGTCCCGGCAGGTATGAAGTTTTGGGGGATAGAAGATGAAACGGCCGGACACTACAGGCGCTTTGAATATTGTGATTTTAAACATATAGCTGAAGAAAATGACTTTGCCATATTAACATTGTCAGGCTTGACCTGTCCGCTGTCAAATGTATTGCTGGGGCTTTCAAATTTCTTAATCAAAAAAAATGACGCGTGGAAAAAGAATTTAACAAAGGAAGCGCAGACGATTCTGTCCTCATCGGGGGGGGGAAAGAAAGTGATGTATAAAACCGACTTTCCTTATTGGTTTCGTTTTATTATGAACGAAATTACATTGTACCCCTTTTATGCGCTTCAGCTTCTTTTTCGCAGAAGTAAAAATAGTATGGTTTTATATTGCGAATATAAGGTCTCCCAATGAAATATCTTATCGAAAAAATAAATGATCTTAAAATAGAGAAGCGGGCCTTTATAAATGGCCGGTTTGTAAATGCGTTGGATGCTGAAATTATAAAAAAAAAGAGTTCCGCAGACCAAAGGGACATTTCCGGTATCGCTTCCTGCAAACAAGAAGACGTCAATATTGCTGTTAAATCAGCCAGAGCAACCGTTCAAAGTCGGATATGGATGAACAAGGAGCCCCAGGATAAGAAAAAAATTTTTTTAAACCTGGCCGATCTCATGAAGGAGTACACCGAAGAGCTTGCCCTGCTTGATACCCTTGAAACCGGGCGGTGTTATAAAAACTATTTTGAAGATTCCATTCCAAAGGCCATTCAGGTTGTCCGCTGGTTTGCTGAAAGTGTGGACAAATTTTACGACCATGCCATTGTGCCAAGGAAAAATACATTTGCCACGATCACAAGGGGCCCCATAGGTGTTGTCGGTTTGATCACGCCCTGGAACGATCCGTTGGTGCCTGCCATGTGGAAAATGATACCGGCTCTGCTGACTGGAAATTCAGTGATTATCAAGCCAGCGGAGCAATCATCTTTTTCCATTTTGAAGGTTGCCGGTCTTGCGCAGCAGGCGGGTGTCCCGGATGGCGTTTTGAATGTCGTGCCCGGTATTGGCGAGGTTGCAGGTAAAGCGCTGGCGCTTCATAACAATGTTGACGGATTGTTTTTTACAGGCTCTGCCCAGGTTGGTAAAAAGATCCTTGAGTATTCAGGCCGGTCAAACATGAAAAAGGTCGGCCTGGAGTGTGGCGGAAAATCCGCTTTTATTGTATCAGAAAAATGCAGCCAACTGGAACGGGCTGCAAAGGTTCTTGCGCAAAATATATTTTATAATCAAGGGCAGATTTGTTCCGCACCCTCAAGGGCTATAATTGCAAATAAGATAAAAGACAAATTTGTTGATCTGGTCAGAAAGGAGATGGAAAAATATATTCCAAAGAATCCTTTTGATCCGGATAGCCGGGTTGGGTGTGTGGTGAGTTTGGAACAAAAAGAAAAAATTGAAAAATTTATCCAAAGCGGCATTGAATCCGGCGCTGTAATTTACCGTTGTAAAAATGAAGGAGATGCCTATCAAGAGGGGTATTCTGTTGTTCCCGTGATATTTGATCAGGTTGCCCCGGATTCCTTGATTGCCCAGGAAGAAATTTTTGGCCCGGTTTTATGCGTGTTCGGTTTTGACAGCATCAATGACGCTATATCCCTTGCTAATAATAGTAGGTACGGGCTTGCCGGGGCTATCTGGACCAATGATCTCAATGAAGCGTATCAAGTTTCCCGTCTATTGGAAGCCGGAATCGTCCATGTTAACAGTTATGGAGAGGATGACAACTGTGTTCCCTTTGGCGGCTTTAAAGAGTCGGGTATAGGCAAGGATAAGTCTATATACGCGTTTGATGAATATACAAATTCAAAAACTACGTGGATGCATTTTGATACCGTCTGATTTGGAAAAGTTATGATCTCTCCGCAAAAAAAACTGCTCATTCTAAACGGCAGCCATTCGGATATTCCTCTGATTCTGGCCGGTAAAAAATTAGGCTTTCATGTTGTTACAACGGGGAACAATCCCCAATTAATAGGGCATTCCTATGCAGATGAATATCATTGTGCTGATTTTTCTAACAAAGAGGATATTCTTGCACTTTCACAAAAGTTAAAAATTGATGCCATCTGTGCCTGCGCCAATGATTTTGGGGCAATTACAGCCTCATATGTAGCTGAAAAACTATGCCTGCCCGGCCATGATACCTTTGAGAATTGCCTTACAATTCATCATAAGGATAAATTTAAAGCGTTTACACTTAAAAATGGAATCCCAACCCCAAAGGCACAAGGATTCGATAAAATTGAAGATGCTTTATTCTGTAATGATGCTTTCAGCCTGCCTTTGATTGTAAAGCCAGTGGATCTTACCGGGGGCAAAGGAATTACCCGGATTTTTGCCAGGGACGATCTGGAGACAGCCGTAAAAAAGGCGTTTGAAATGTCTCCACAACACCGTATCGTTATTGAAGAGTTCATTGACGGCACTTTGCACAGTTTCAGCTCATTTCTGTATAAACAAAAAATTCAGTTCTATTTCAGTGATAATGAGTATTCGTATTTGAATCCTAATTTGGTTTCTACGTCTGCGGCACCGTCGGCAAATATTCATGAAGTGTCACAGACTCTGATAAATGCTTCAGAGAAAATTGCCGGGCTTTTGTCGTTAAAGGACGGCATATTCCATATTCAATACATTTATAAAAACGGGCAGGCCAGCATTATCGAAATTACTAGACGATGTTCCGGGGACCTTTATTCATACCCGGTGAATAACGCCACCGGATTAAATTGGGAAGATTGGATCGTTAAATCATCCGTGGGTATGGACTGTGCTGATTTTCCGGAAGTTCGGCAGAAAGGCTTTTATGGAAGGCATTGCATAATGGCGCCTGAAAACGGGGTGGTTGAAAATGTGCTTATCGATAATGATATCAAGGGGAATATTTGCGGAGAACTCATATGGTGGAAAAAAGGGGATGAAATTAACAATTATCTGGTTGATAAATTAGGTGTTGTTTTTTTGAAATTTGATTCTGAAAGAGAAATGCATCAAAAAGTCAATATGATCAATCAATTGATAAAGGTCATTTTTGATAAATGAATTATCTATATATATTGGGTACAATTGTTTTTACGGTCTATGGGCAGCTGATCCTAAAATGGAGGATCGTTGATTATGGGGCATTGCCTGTTCCATTTATGGACAAAGTTAATTTTTTAATCAAATTGGTGATTGATCCTTTTATCTTATCAGGCTTTTTATCTGCATTTATTGCATCTTTATTCTGGATGGCGGCCATGACAAAGTTTGATCTAAGCTTTGCCTATCCTTTTATGAGTGCATCGTTTGTTTTTATTTTTGTTCTTTCTATGCTTTTATTTAATGAACCTTTCTCTATTCATAAAGTTCTGGGGTTATTTTTTATCGTGCTTGGGATTATTATAACAAGCAGAGCATGATGGGAAACAAGGCTCTGGATAGGAGAAAATATGCAGACTTCAATTTCTTACAACAGGCCTTTCATTGTCGGTAAAGAACTCTACAATATTGCCCAGGCTGTTATAAAACATTCCCATCTGGCAGGGGACGGATATTTCACAAAGCAGTGCCAGGACTGGCTGCGAAGCCGCCTGGGAAGTCCGGCCCTTCTCACCCATTCCTGCACCGCCGCCCTTGAAATGGCAGCCATTCTTGCGGATATTGGCCCCGGGGATGAAGTGATCATGCCGTCCTATACCTTTGTTTCAACGGCCAACGCTTTTGTGCTGCGGGGCGGTGTGCCTGTGTTTGTGGATATCCGGCCCGATACGCTTAATATTGATGAATCTTTGATAGAACCGGCAATAACGGACAGGACAAAGGCCATTGTGCCGGTGCATTATGCAGGTGTGCCCTGTGCCATGGATGTGATCATGGATATTGCGGACAGGCATGGGCTCATGGTTATCGAAGATGCGGCCCAGGCCCTGCTTTCTTCGGACAGCGGCCGGTTTCTGGGCACCATCGGCCATATGGGCACCTTAAGTTTCCATGAAACCAAAAACATTATCAGCGGTGAAGGCGGGGCCCTTTTGATTAACAACCCGGATCTGCTGGACCGTGCCCACATTATCTGGGAAAAAGGAACCAACCGGCGCCAGTTTTTCCAGGGCCAGGTGGATAAATATACCTGGGTGGATATCGGGTCCTCTTTTCTGCCGTCGGATATGACAGCGGCATTTCTGTACGCCCAGCTTGAGCAGGCTGAAACCATTATTCAAAAAAGACGGGAGATCTGCGACCACTACCGGGCAAGGCTGGCTCCCCTGGAAAAAAAGGGGGGTATCCGCCTGGCCCACGGGGAATCCGCAACCGGTAACCACAACGGGCATATATTTTATATTATCACCGGGGCGTTGGAAGAACGGTCCGGATTAATAACCTGTCTTAGAAATGAAAATATTCATGCCGTGTTTCACTATATTCCTCTGCATTCATCCCCTGCAGGAAAGAAGTTCGGCAGGGTTGCCGGGGATCTGAAACATACACAGGATTTAAGCGAAAAGGTGCTGCGGCTGCCCCTGTATTACGAAATGAGCCTGGATGATGTGGACAGGGTGGCAGATGTTATCAGCTCATTTTATAGCCGTGGATAGTTCATGTCGCATCCTCTCCAGGATTTTGTTGAGTTGATCGTCTATTCAGCCATTTTTTTAATGATAAATTGCTTTCCCCGGATGCTTTCCCAGCTAACAGTCCCTCAACACGAATATCTTCGTCAATATCTTCCCAGTGTATCCCTTCACCCCGGCCAATTATGCGCCAGTTATCCCGTTCTTTCTGATTAGCGTATACTAACCTCGGAAACCAGGCTAATGGGACTGAGATGCTGCGGCCATCGCTTAAATCAATATTTAATAGCTCTGATGTTACGATAACATCTTGTGCATATGGCACTTCAATTTCAATTGTTAAAGTAATCATTCCAAGCCTCTATAATTTGTTTTTGATGATCCTGAACTTTTTTCTAAGATATCGTACTTACAGCAAACACAACGAGCGAAGCGCTTAAACTTGCCCAAGCTCATGCCAGCGAAATACGTCTTCTAATCACAGATTTCAAATATTATTGCCCATCACGGTGTACTGGATCAAGATGTGCTATTTATTCAGAAACCTTTTTCCATCAAGGAGCTTGCAGCTAAGGTGCATGAAGCATTGAGAATGGAGTAGAACCGCACCTTGCTGTTCCAGCAAGGATTTGATGGATTCCAGCAAAACATCCATATAACCCCCATGGGCCGCGAGCCCACGACGAACAATGAAACTAAAGACATCAACAATGCGGGCTAAAATGGGCGCCCCAGGCGTTTCGCCTTCTTGTTTCCTGTATCTTGTCTCCAGTTTCTTATAAATTGACATTTCAGGGATCGAATTGTACAATTCACTTGTATAAAAATTCAAGGAGGCACAAACATGCAAACCGTTGCCGTAAGTGAATTAAGAGCCAATATGATGAAAATTATAAAAAAAATTGAAAGAGGGGCAAGTATTGAAATAAGCTCCCGGGGAAAAGTGGTTGCCAAACTCGTACCTCCTGATCGCAGCAGGGAGTCAGCAAGAAACAAACTGGCCGAGATTGGAAAAAATGCCGTGATACATGATGTTGTTTCTCCTGTTGATGTTGAGTGGAAAACGACCTAAGCATGGTAACAATTGATACCCATGTTATTATCTGGGATGCCCTGAAACCGGAATTGCTGAGCACAAAAGCCAGGGCTGAATTAAAACGAGCAAGCCGTACGGACGGTATTGTTGTCTGTGATATTTCCCTTTGGGAAATTGCGATGCTGATGAAGAAAAAAAGGCTTGAACTGGATATACCATATATTGAATTTATAAGATTGGTCATGGCCGCAAATAATTTCATATTTCAAAAAATAACGCCGGAACTTGCTGATTTGTCGACTATTTTACCGGCAGACATAAATTCAGATCCTGCAGACAGATTAATTAGCGCCACTTCTATTATTACAAACACACCATTGATAACAGCCGATAAAAATTTAAGAAAATCGGAAAAAATCAAAACCATATGGTAGAAACAGAATTTAAAGAACAGTCATGATTCTGCCTCTTAAAGATATTATTGATCTTGATTTCCTTCTAGGCCTGGATGAGGGTCCGGATAATGTCGATGCAGACGCCATTGTGTCCCGGGACAGGGATATCTTCCGCCAGCTTAAAGATGGCGGTCGTCTGGATGATGCCGGACTGATTGCAGGATGGCTGGAATACCGGCGCCTGTTGTTTTTACATGAGACCGGAAGCGGCGGACCCGGGGCAAAGCTTCCTGGTGCATTATTTGAGTCTTTTTATACCTGGACGGCCAGGGGGATGTTTGCCTGCGGCCTGGCTGCCGGAGGCATGGGTGCGTATTCGTTCCTGGCTTACCATGGCAGCCGGCCCGTGAATGTGACCCTGTTTATCGCAGTGTTTGTTTTATTTCCGGCATTGCTTTGTCTGGCTGCGGCACTGGTGGGGTTACATCAGTTCCGGTCAGGCCCTGCCGGGTCGGGCTGGACCGGCGTGATGCATCGGCTCTCCATGCGTCTGTTCATTGATAAGTTTATGGGGCGGCTGCAGAAATGGGCCGCACCTGTTCAAAAGCGTTTCCCTCATTTTTCAAAGGATGCCGGTGATCTGCTGCATCTGGATACCCGGCCCTTTCGGAGTCTTTTGTTCTGGCCGGTGTTCATTGTGCTCTCCCTGGGTGCGCTGGGATTTTCAACCGGTGCGCTTGGCAGTACGGTTTTCAGAATTATGGTTACGGATCTGGCCTTTGGATGGCAGTCCACGCTTTTGACTTCCGGGGAGAGTGTACACCGCCTGGTGAGCTGGATGGCATTGCCCTGGTCCTGGGCCATGCCTGATAGTTTTGTGCCTGCCCTTGAACAGATAGAAGGCAGCCGGATTGTGCTCAAGGAAGGCATTGCCGGACTGGCCAGCGAACATCTGGCTGCCTGGTGGCCGTTTCTGTGCATGGGGATGCTGGTGTATGCCCTTATACCACGCATTGTTCTGGTGGGGTTTGCCCATACTGCCAGGACAAGGGCTCTTGCGCGGTTTGATCTGTCCAGGCCCGGGTATCAGCGTCTGCTCATGCGGATGCGCACCCCCCGCATGGGCATGAACATCAAAGAGACCGGGGGATCCCGGGCGGAATTCAGAGCTCCTTTGCCCAGGCCGGAACCCGGACCTGCTGTGGTGGAAAAAAATGAAAGATTGGTTGTTATGCCTCAACCCGGTGCGGTTTTAAACACGCCTGAACCTGAACCCCGGCCCCTGGTTGTACCGGATGAATCCCGTGTCAATAACAATACGCCCGGGGCCCTTGTGCTTGGATCGGCCCGGGGCTTTGGGGAAAATGATATGAAACAGATCCGGGCCGGTCTGGAACAGCAGTTTGGTATCCATGTTGCCGCTACCGTTGGCATCCATTTTGATTTTGATATTGACCAGGATCAGATAGCAGCCCAGGTCAAGGATTTGGGCCGGGGGCCTCTGATCGTTCTCCAGGAGGTCTGGCAGCCGCCCATCCGTGGGCTGCTTTATTATTTTGTTCAAATCCGGCAGATTTTTTCTGATTCCCCCCTGTGGATTGTAATGATTCAGACCATGGACCAGGGTGAAAAAGACGTGGCGCCTTCTGATGTGAATTTCCAGGTGTGGAAGAGTGCCGTAAATCAGCTCAACGATCCCCTGATGATCATTGAGCGGTGGGTGTCGCCATGATGGCGTTGCCTGAATTTGCCGTTCTGGGGCACCCCAATGAGGGCAAGTCCTCGGTGGTCTCCACCCTGACCGAGGACGACCGTATCCAGGTCAGCCCGGTGCCCGGTGAAACAAGGGTGTCCAAGTCCTATTCCGTTACCATGGATGACAAGGAGATTATCCGGTTTGTGGATACCCCGGGGTTCCAGGTGCCCCGGCAGACCCTGGCCTGGTTCAGAAAGAATCCCGGACCGGACATGGCGGCCCGGTTCATTGCCGAACATGAAAACGACCCGTTCTTTGCCGACGAGTGCGAACTGTTGACACCGGTGGCCAATGGGGCAGGCATTATTTATGTGGTGGACGGGTCCCGGCCCGTAAGGGAAGATGACCTGGCTGAAATGGAGATCCTGCGGCTCACGGGACGGCCCAGGATGGCTGTTATTAATGCAAAATCCCATACCCGGGATAATACAGAGGCATGGAAGGAAGAGTTTCGCAAATTTTTCAACGTGATCCGGATCTTTAATTCCAACCATGCCGATTTTTATGAGCGCATCCGGCTTATGGAAAGCCTTAAAGCCATTGACCAGGATATTGAACCTTTGATGGAAGGCGTGATCCAGGCCTTTACCGTGGAGTGGGAAAAGCGCAACCGAATGGCCTGCGCCTATATTGTCCACGGCATGGAACAGGGGCTGACCTTTTCTTTGGCCCGCAGGCTGAAAGCCGACATGGATCCCGTGGCGCTCAAGGAAGACCTTACCCGGGAATACCAGAAAAAAATTCGGGATATTGAACATAAAATGTTTGGCCATATCCGCTCATTGTTCCGCCATCATCTCTATGATTATCCATTGCCTGCCTGTTCCATTCTCAGGCATGACCTGTTTTCAGACCAGACCTGGGAGATGCTGGGCCTGACCCGGGCCCAGGCTGCCACCGCCGGTGCTGTGCTGGGGGGAACCCTTGGGGCGGTGCTGGATACGGCGGCGGCCGGACTGACCTTTGGGATTTTTACGGCCATTGGGTCTGCCGTGGGCGCAGGCTCCGCCTTTGTGGGCATCCGGCGTCTGGCCAATGCGTCTTCAGGTCTTGGGGGCGACCGGGTCCAGATGGGCCCCAATGAAAATATCCAGTTTTTGTATATTCTTCTGGACCGGGCATTGCTCTACTACACCCATATGAGCCGGCGGGCCCATGGCAGGCGTGATGTTCCTGAAACGGATTCCCAGCTTGTTTCCAAAGGGGAAAAGGCCGGTATATCCACCTTGCTCACGGCAAAGCAGCACCGGGTTTGCGTGGAATTTTTCAAAGCCTGCCGGAAAAAGAGTTCAATGTCCGGTAAAAAACATTCGCCGTCCTTTGCTCTGCTGGTGGCGTCTTTACTGGAAGATATCCTTAAAAGGCGTATCAATCCCTGATACTGTCCGGTTTCTTGATAAAAACGATCAGAGATATTATTATGTCAAATTGATCTTTCATGGTCCAGGATCGGGGTTTTTTATATCCCATTGGAAATGGGCAGTTATCAATTTAATTCAGGTATAAATACAAATGGGTATAGCTTCTGATATTGCAATTATTGTTGTGGCCGGTTTAATTGGCGGCCTTATTGCCCAGCAGTTAAGACAGCCTTTAATTCTGGGATATATTCTGGTGGGCGTCATGGTTGGCCCGTTTACCGGCGGCGTTACAATTTCCAATATCCATGATATCGAATTATTGGCTGAGATCGGTGTTGCGCTTTTGCTGTTTGCTCTGGGACTGGAATTTTCATTAAAGGAATTAAAACCTGTTGCCCGGATTGCGTTGATCGGCACCCCGATACAGATGCTGCTTTCAATTCTCCTTGGCTTTGGCATCGGTAAAATATTTAACTGGCCTTTTACCGACTCGCTTTGGTTTGGGGGGCTCATTGCTTTATCCAGTACCATGGTGATTCTTAAAACACTGATGAGCCAGGGACGAATGGGCACCCTTTCAAGCCGGGTCATGATCGGCATGTTGATTGTTCAGGATCTGGCCGTTGTCCCATTAATGATTATTCTGCCTCAGTTAAATCAACCGGAAGCAGGGATACCCGCGCTTGGCTGGGCCGCGGCCAAGGCAGTGACATTCCTGTTTCTGATGATTTTTATAGGGACTCGACTCATTCCCAAATTGCTGGCCTATATTGCCAGACGGAATTGCCGGGAATTGTTCCTGCTGGCAATCACGGCAATTGGCCTGGGCGTGGGATATGGCACCTATTTATTTGGATTATCCTTTGCATTTGGCGCCTTTATTGCCGGAATGGTGCTCAGCGAATCTGATTATGGTCACCAGGCACTGAGCGATATTATTCCGCTAAGGGATATCTTTGGTTTGCTTTTCTTTGTGTCGGTGGGCATGCTCCTGGATCCGGTCTTTTTGATTAAGCACTGGCAAACCATCCTGATCGTGGTTTTATGTGTATCCGCAGGCAAGGGGCTCATTTTCAGCACATTAAGCCGCTTATTCGGCTACGGCAACGTCATACCGCTGGCCTTGGGATTAGGCATGTTCCAGGTGGGAGAGTTTTCATTTGTGCTGGCCAGGGTTGGCATCAGCACCCAATCCATATCCAACGATCTTTATTCCCTGACACTGGCAACCGCTATTGTAACCATGTTATTGACACCGCTTGTTTCCGGACTGACCGCACCATTGTACGGGCTGCGAAAGCGGATGTTTAAAAAAGAGCCTGTACAGACCATCAATTTGCCTGACACAGGCCTGCGCAACCATGTGGTTATTGCCGGCGGAGGCCGGATCGGATTTCATCTGGGCCAGGTTCTCCAGCGCCTGGATCTAGCCTTTGTCATTATTGAAATTGATTACCGGCGGGTGACCCAGGCCAAGGGCATGGGATTTCCGGTGATTTACGGGGATGTCACCCGGGATGTTGTACTGGAGGCCGGCAAAGTAAAAGAGGCCAGGCTTGTACTCATTACCACACCCAGGCTTGATGTTACCGGAACTGTCTGCGATCAGGTCCGCCGTTCAAACCCCGGGGTAAATATTGTGGCAAGGGCTGAAGGGGTGGAACAGATGCAGGCCCTGCATGACCAGGGCATACAGGAAGTGGTTCAGCCGGAATTTGAGGCTGGCCTGCAATTCACCCGCCAGGCGTTGCTGCACCTAAATATCCCGGCCACAGATATCCAGACATATACCGACGCCTTTCGCAAGGAGTTGTATGCCCCGTTCTTCAATATCTCCCAGAGATATCGAACCCTGTCTCAACTGCAGAAAGCATGTGACCTGCTGGAGTTTAACTGGATAAAACTGGTGGCTGACAGCCCTGTGGTTGGCCGGACAATTAAAGAGTTGGAGCTCCGAAAAAAAATCGGCATATCCGTGGTTGGCGTGATGCATGACGGCGTGATGCATCCCAACCCAATTGCGGATTATCAGTTCAAAGCAGGGGAATTAATCGCCGTCATGGGCAGCACCCAGCAACTGGCGGATTTTCAAACGCTGATTTCGCCTTCATAATGATGAGCCGAAACTACCCGTTTGAAACCGGGGATGATGCCTTGCTCAAGCAGATCAAAAAAGGGGTAACGGCCCAAGGCCATATTGAGGGGGGTAAAAAGGCCATGGAAGCCGGGTTTCAGGTATCGGAATACTGGATGCCCGGTCTTGGCGGCAAGGAGATGACAGACCAGCACGCCGAAAATACAGCCCGGGTCCTTAGCGAGATCAATCCCCATTATATCCGGTCCCGGCCCTTCAGGCCCGCCCACGGCACCCCGATGTCCGGGCAGGTCCAACAGGGGCAGATTCTCCTGCTTGATCCCCGGGAACAGTTACTTGAACTGCGCCGCATGGTCCGGGCCCTGGATGTAACATCCAAAGTCTGCTTTGACCACATGGGCAACTACTGGCGCACGGCCTCGGGCGACCTGGTTTTCCACCATGAATATGAAGGATACCAATTCCCGGAGGAGAAACAGACGGTCCTGGACCGCATCGAACTGGGTCTTGTCCTTAAATCCAATCAATCGATTTAATCGGTTGACTTATTCAATCAATTGAATTAAATCTTCCGGAATACGTTAAAAATATAAATTGGGAGACATGGTGGCAAAAAAAGAGAATACCCCCGCACCCGGCACCAGAGAGCGTCTGCTTGAAGCTGCCATCGACGTATTCGGCAGGCATGGATTTGATTCGGCCACCACCCGGATGATTGCCAAAGAGGCCAAGGTGAACATTGCGGCCATCCCCTATTATTTCGGGGGCAAGGGCGGGCTTTACCAGGCCGTTATCGACTATATTGTTGACCAGATCAAAAAGGAAGCCGGAGAGTTGCTGGAACAGATTGGCAGAGCGACCTTCACCGGAGATACCGGCCGGCACCAGGCCCGGGAACTGATACAGGCTGTTCTGGAACGATTTATTAATTTCATTGCCGGTTCGGAACAAGGCCCGCGTGTCTCCAGAATCATACTGCGGGAGCAGATGTTCCCAAGTCCTGCCTATGACACTATTTTTGAAGGGTTCCTGAAACCTGTGCTCAACGCCTTGTCCATCCTGATCATGGCGGCATCCGGCGAATCTGATCCCAGACAGGCAACATTCAGGGCCATGACGCTCATGGGCCAGGTGCTGATTTTCCGGGTGGCCCGGGAAACTATTGTCCGGGGGCTTGACCTTGAAGGGTATTCTCCTGAAGAACTGGAAGAAATCCGCCGGGTGGTTGTGGCCAATGCCCTGGCAATCACTGCAATGCCAAGCAAATAGACCATAAGGAATCGCCATGAAAAAAGTTTTCCCTGTCATCATGCTGATCCTTGCGACAGCTGGTGCGTATATGTACTGGCAGGATCAGAATAAAAAACAGGATGAAAATGCCGGCATCTTCAAAATTTACGGCACCATTGATATTCGCGACGCATCCCTTGCTTTCGCCGAACAGGAACGGATTGAAGCTGTTCTGGTCGAAGAGGGCATGCATGTAAAAAAAGGCCAGGTACTGGCAAAACTTCGCACCGCAACCATTGATGCCGCCATTAAGGAGCTGCTGGCCCGGATCGCGGCCCAGCAAGAGACTGTGGCCAAACTGGAAACAGGCAGCCGTCCCCAGGAGATTGATCAGGCCCGGGCCGAGGTACAGGCCGCCAGGGCCCGGGTGGAAAATGTCTCCCGCACTGCAAAACGTCTCAAGGCCACCTCCCGGTCCGGGGCTGCCAGCATTCAGAATTATGATGATGCCAGAGCCCAGCTATTGGTTGAACAAGCCCAGTTGTCGGCAAGTCAAAAAGCCCTGGATCTGCTCATTGAAGGCCCGCGCAAAGAAGATATTGCTGCGGCCCGCCACCAGCTCGAAGCCCTTGGGGCAAGCCTTGACCATCTTAGGGTGCGTCTGTCCGACATGACCCTGACCGCCCCTGCTGACGGCATCATCCAGTCCAGAATCCTGGAACAGGGTGAACTTGCAGGGCCTTCCAAAGCCGCTTTTGTCCTGGCGCTCTGTGATCCCAAATGGGTGCGGGCATACATCCCCGAACCCATGTTGGGAAAAATAAATCTGGGCATGACCGCCCAAATTTTTACGGACACCTTACCCGGCCAACCCCTGGACGGATGGGTGGGCTTTATTTCACCCGTGGCGGAATTCACCCCCCGGGCCGTGGCCACTGAAGACCTGCGCACCCAACTGGTGTACGAAACCCGGGTTTTTGTAAAAGATCCCAAGGATATTTTACGCCTGGGCACCCCCGTGACCGTGGCCATCAATGAAAATCAGACCCAAGCCCGGCGTGCTGTTCCGGCAAGGCCTGGAAACCGATTCCGGGAACCGGTGGAATAGGATATGAACAGCAGCGTGAGCAGCGTGAGCGTGGCATTATCTGCAAAGGACACGGAAGTTGAAACCGCGCCCCTGATGTATGCAGACCGCGTATGCAAAATCTTTGACACCCCGGGCGGTAAAAAAATCCCGGCCCTGGATGGGGTCAGTCTCAAGATTTTCCAGGGCCGGGTCACCGGCCTTGTGGGTGCGGACGGTGCGGGAAAAACCACACTCATCCGCATTGCCGCAGGCCTTTTGGTGCCCACTGCCGGTCAGATGACCCTGCTGGGCCTGGACAGCGTGGACCACAGTCTGGAGATCCAGAGTCGAGTAGGATATATGCCCCAGAAATTCGGCTTGTACCAGGACCTGACTGTGATCGAAAATTTAAGGCTTTATGCGGATCTCCAGGGAGTAGCCTTAAAAACGCGGCATGACCGATTTGACAAACTGCTGGCCATGACTGATCTGGCCCCGTATACCAAAAGACGGGCAGGGGCCCTTTCCGGCGGCATGAAACAGAAACTGGGCCTGGCCTGTGCCCTGGTGAAATCCCCTGAATTACTCCTTCTGGACGAACCCACCGTGGGCGTGGACCCGGTGTCCCGGCACGAGCTCTGGAAAATCGTCTATGACCTGGTGGAAAAGGACAGGATCGGGGTTCTGGTCTCCACAGCCTACCTGGATGAAGCCCAACGCTGCGACCAGGTCAAGGTGCTGCACCAGGGAAGCCTTCTGGCCCAGGGCAGCCCGGACAGCTTTACCGCCGGGATGCAGGGCCGGGTATTCCTGGCTGCCCCGGATGAACAGATGCGGGCCAGACAGATTTACACCCGGCTGGCCGGACAGGAAGGCATTGCAGACGCCACCATCCGGTCCGGGCGGGTGCGGGTGGTGCTTGACAGCGCGTTATCCCCGGAAAACGGCAACACCCAGGCCCCTGGAAAGCAGAAAATTGCAAGCCGGCTGAACCGCCCCCCCAGCACAATAACAACGGCAGTACCGGTCTTTGAAGATGCGTTTATGGCCCTGATCCCAAGGGGCGATGCCCGGCTTCACACCCCGTCAACGGACCAGGATAAGCCCTGGATCCCGGAACCGTCATCCGGGGAGGATGCAGCCGTCATAACAAATAATCTATGCAAAAAATTTGGGGATTTTACGGCCGTTTCCAACCTCACCCTTGATGTCCGCCGGGGTGAAATCTTTGGATTGCTGGGTCCTAATGGCGCCGGCAAAAGCACCACATTCCGCATGCTGTGCGGGCTGTTACCCGCCACATCCGGAGAAATCCGGGTGGCGGGCCGCAATCTGCGCAAAGCCCGTGCCAAAGCCAGGGCCCGTCTGGGATATATGGCCCAGCAGTTTTCACTTTACGGCCAGCTCAGTGTGAAGGAGAACTTTAAATTTTTCGGCAGGGCCTACGGCCTTTCCGGCAGACAGCTCAACAACAGAATGGCCTGGGCCTTTGCCGAATTCGGGCTGAGCCCCTGGCAGGACAAGCCGGCCGGAGCCCTTCCCGGCGGGTACAAACAGCGTCTTTCCATGGCCACGGCCCTGCTCCATGAACCGGACATTTTGTTTCTGGACGAGCCCACCTCGGGGGTAGACCCCTTTGCCCGGCGGGAATTCTGGCTGCGTATCAACGGGTTTGCCGAACAGGGGGTGACGGTCATCGTCACCACCCATTTTATGGAAGAGGCGGAATACTGTGACCGCATGGTGATCATCAGCCGGGGCAAAACCCTGGCCATGGGCACACCCGGGGAAATTCGCAGCCTGGCCCGGACACCTGAAAACCCGGACCCCACCATGAATGATGCCTTTATCGCCCTTTCACAAGGAGACCGGGCATGACCCGGTTTTTCATGCGCCTTTTCGGAGTGCTTCGCAAGGAGATCCTCCAGATTTTAAGAGACCCCAGCTCCATTATCCTGGCCCT
>NZ_JBFXHE010000056.1:0-16516 GCF_050177295.1 Desulfobacter sp. | reverse complement strand
CAATGCGGACCACATCATCATGGAATGCGGAGATGGGCCTGCAGGGCATCATATAAAGCCGTGAATAACAATTTTCTTCTTTATGGTCGTAATGCACCAGGGAATCCAGATTGAATTTTTCCAGGCATGCCTCCCGGTCTTTATGCGTATTAAGATAGGTGAGATCCTTGGTGTCCTTAATCTGGAAATCTCTTATGATAATATCTTCTATGGAGCGTTTATACATTCTGGGATCCAGCCACACATCCACTCCGGCATTCTTTTTATTCACAAAGGCAAAGAGCCTGTACCCAAGAATACCTTTCAGGCAGTCCGCCACTTCAGTTATAATTTCTGCGGGAGATGTTTTTCCATTCAGAGCCACAATATGGCGGGCCAGTTTGTTCTGTGCATCGGCCCTATTCAGGGAAGATCCGAATACCAGGCCGAAAACAGCTGATAATCGATGGCTCAATCTATCAAGATTTTTACTCATGGCCCTTCCTTTTTTATAAAATTAAATTTTATATTTTTTGCCTTTTTGTAAATATTAAAATTATAAAAAGCAACAAGCATGCCAGACACGCTTAAACAAAAACATTCAATTAAATTTCAATACATTACGCCAAATTTGCATTTAACATAAATCCAACAAACAGGAAAAACTTGCAGGGTTCTGCGTCACTGTTCTGTCATCCCCCGCCAAAGGAGTGACGCCGGAAGAGACCTTTAATTTCAAAAGAAGATTTTCTTGTTATCTGTTGGCTTTTTGAGTTATATGAAAAGCCTAATACGCCTTAACTATTTAAAAATCAATAATTGAAACAAGCCCGGATTAATGCCGCCTTCCGAAAAAAACAACACAACTCTGAATTTCCCCAGATGCATGAAATTCTTAGATAAAATTACCGGACTTCTGCAAATTTGGGCTGCTTTGTTTATCTTTCTCGCTTTGTTGATTCTTTTTCTGCCCGCCCAGACAGGCAAGCCCCTTTGCCTGATTTTCTTCATGCTCAACGGATCATTTATTATCCTGCTGCTTTCATGGGTAAAAAGCATTAAACTAGTTATGAAAGAAACCGGATTGATCGTATCTAATTCAAAGGATTTGATGTGGGCCATGGATTCTCGACTGAATGCCACATTTATTTGCGGAGATCCGGAACATATATCGGGTAAAAACGCCATGGCTCTTCTAAATAAACCGTTGGCGTCCATCTTACCCGAAGATGCAAGGGATCGCTTTAATACCCTTATCGGTGAGAACCAACCCTTTTCCATGGAGTGCCTCATTTCCAAAGGTGAAAATTCGACACTGCCTGTAGAGATCCTGGCCGAGCCTATCCAGGGATCCGGGCAGGATACATTTCATGGGATCATACGGGATATATCAGATCAAAAAAAATTGCAGGTCCTTAAAAAAGAACTTAACAGCTCAAAAAAACTAAAGAACCTAGGAGATCTTGCAGGCAGTGTTGCCCATGATCTGAACAACAGCCTGGCAGGCATTGCCACTTATCCTGAAATACTTCTTATGGACGACACCCTGTCCCCCAAAATCCGAGCAAGCCTTGATATTATTAAAGAGTCCGGCCAAAACGCCTCTGCCGTGGTCAGTGACCTCTTAACCATTTCCAGAGGGATCAGAGAGGAATGCCAGCTCCTGAATATCAATACGATTATCAAGCGGTTCATGGCTGCCCCAGAGTTTGAAAAAATAAAAACGGCATACGGAAAGGTGGATATTGAGATGCACCTTGAACCTGAACTTTTAACCATATCCGGCTCCTATAGACATATTGAAAAAAGCATTATGCATCTTGTGATCAATGCGCTTGAAGAGACTGCGGCAACGGCAGGCCGCGGCAACGGCACAATCGTCCTGTCAACGGCCAACCATTATGTGGACAGTGAGAAAGACGGGTACACGCAACAGAATCTGTCCCCGGGCGAATATGTGATGCTTGAAGTGCTGGACGCCGGAAAAGGGATACCTGAAGATTGCCTGAATAAAATCTTTGATCCCTTTTTCACCAAAAAGAAGATGGGAAGGTCCGGCAGTGGTCTTGGCCTGACCCTAGTAAAAAACACGGTTCTCGACCACCAAGGAGAAATCTTTGTTGCCTCTGATGAAAACGGAACAAAGTTCACACTGCTGTTTCCTGCCCTTCGCTCGGAGCTGCCGACAACAAGTCAATCCACCTCCATTGAGGAGATCAGAGGAAAGGGAGAAACCCTTCTGGTTGTGGATGACCTGGCAAGCCAGCGTAAAATTGCACAAACCATCCTTAAAAATTTAGGGTACAAGGTGTTTAGCGTTGCCGACGGGATTCAGGCCCTTGATTTCATCATGCAGACCCCTGTGGATCTACTGATTTTAGACATGGTCATGGCCCCCTCCATTTCCGGACTTGAGACCTACAAACGGATCAAAAAAATCCGACCGTCCCAGAAAGCCATTCTTGCAAGTGGACATTCGGAATCAGAAGATGTATTAAAAGCCCTGTCTATAGGAGCAGGAGCCTTTGTTAAAAAACCCTATACCATATTGGATATGGGCATTGCCGTAAAAGAGGAACTTAACAGATGATGGATATTTTAAAAACAAAAGCGGATATGCAGGCCTGGTCTGCTGCAAAAAAAAGAGAGGGAAAGACCATCAGTTTTGTACCCACCATGGGATACCTTCACAAAGGACATGTTTCGCTGCTTGACATAGGCAAGCCTTTGAGTGATGAGCTGGTCCTGAGCATTTTTGTCAATCCCACCCAGTTTGCCCCCAATGAAGACCTGGACGCCTATCCCAGCAATATTCGCAATGACCTGGATCTGGCACAGCAGGCAGGCGTAACAGCTGTTTTCCTTCCGGATAAAAACGAAATGTACGGGCCAAACTACCAGACCCGTGTCTCTCTGGACCATCTTCCCCAGTACCTGTGCGGCCGGTCCCGCCCTGTCCATTTCGGGGGAGTGGCCACGGTGGTGACCAAACTGTTCAACATTGTCATGCCTGATGTGGCGGTTTTCGGGAAAAAAGACTTCCAGCAGCTTGCCATCATCAGACAGATGGTGAAGGACCTGGATTTCAATATCCAGATCATCGGCGGGGAGATCATCAGGGAAGAAGACGGGTTGGCCATGAGCTCCAGAAATGCCTATCTTACGCCGGAGCAGCGTACTTCCGCGGTCTGCCTTTCCAAAGCCATCAACCTTTTAAAACAAAGGGTTGCCAAGGGCATCCGGTCTGTTCCGGATCTTGTCAGGGAGATGGAAGCCTTTATACTCTCATTTGAGCACACCCGGATTGATTACATTGAATTGTGCAATCCCCGGACCCTTGAGCCGGTGGAAACCGTCCAGGCAGAAACCCTTGTGGCCCTGGCCGTACAGGTGGGAAAATCAAGGCTGATTGACAATGCCCTGATTGAAGCGCCCTGATCTTTTTTACACCGGCGGTTTCACCACGACAATCACCCGGCACTCCTTTAAAAAGATGTGGCGCTCGCTCTCCCTGTCCAGGGTTTTGGCGTCTGCCATGCTCATCACAATGGCGCCGGTTTTGTCCCCGGTTTTTCTTAATGCCTTGACCACCAGGGGATTTGAACCGGTTCTGGCAGACGCAAGGGCCTGGTCCATGTCGCACAGATAGGCGCAGACCCCGTTTTGAACGGCAAATTCCCGACTTATAAAAACAGAGGAATAGATTTCCCTGCCCTGTTCACTGACAATGGTGGGATAAAGTAAGGGCTCAAAATTTAACATTCTTGCATCCACAATCAGTCCGGTATATGGCTTGGCAGCGGCTGAAGGCGTCTTGTCAACCGGTTCAGCCAACCCCTGCTTCAGTTCGCTGATCTTGGGAATCTCCCGGATGTGATCCGGAAGCACCAGTTGAAGAAATCGGCCATAGGATGTGGCCTCCACCCAAACTTCCACATCCAGGGCAGATGTATACAGTTGACCGCAAACCCGGGCATCCTGGGCAACCTTCTCAATCCCGGCAAGAATGGCATCATGGGTTGATGCGTATTCCCCAACCGTGAGATCCCCTGAAATTTTGATCTGCTTGAGAATGGCAATCAGGTTCCGGGTGGCACAAGCTCTGGCAGACCCAGGCATGGCCACAGCCTTGCCTTCGGCATTGATTTCGGGAGATGCATGGCCTGTGGCCGTAAAAAGGCCGGTTGTCCAGTCTATGTGCCCGTTTTCAAGGGATTGAAGACAATTGGGGAAGGCTTTTGCCGTAAACATTGTCATGCCCAAAACAAAGACCCCTAAAATAAGGATTTGATGGGGTTTCATCCGTTAAGCGCTCTCGCCTGATGGGGAGACTTTCTGGAAAATGAAGCAAGAAAATGGTGTTCAAGCAAATCAGCAATTGATTTTATATCCTCTAACCCAAAACAGTTTTTTTTTTCGGGCCGGATATCCGTATCTGTCACAAAAGCAACAAGATTAGGGTCTTCAAGACATAAAGGTGCTTCATGGGGGCTATTTTTCCTGAACACCTCAATTTTGGGAAGAGACAATGTCTTGAATCCTTCAGCAAGAATAAGGTCCGTATCACCCAGATAGTGAAAAAATTTCTCTTCGTCCGGACGGGTATCCTCTTTTACCAGGGCCACCTTTGTATCCGTCACAATAAGAGAGGCAACAGCACCGGCATTTTTATGCCGCCAGCTGTCCTTTCCCTTTTTGTCAAAATTTAAATTATGATGGGTATGTTTCACAGATCCCACACGAAACCCGCGTGCGCTGAGCTCTCTGATCAACTTTTCCATCAACGTGGTTTTCCCTGAGTTGGATTTGCCGACAATTAAAACAACCCGAGGCGTTTTTTTACTGTTCATATACACAGCCTTGAATGTTTTTTATTCTTGAACCATGGATTAAATACGGCTAAGGTATAAGATGCACATGTAAAAAAGTCAAGAAAAGGAGGATATTATGGATTTATCTTATATTTGCGTTAATCATAATTGCTCGTTCCCGGGGGCAAATCCCTTTGAAGTGACATTCAAATCAGAATCCATCATGGATGAAAATAATGTTGCAAGCCTGTTTTGCCCTTTTTGTGGAAATGAACTCATGCTGGTACGGGTTCCGGATGTATTCCCGGAAAATTTACCAAAGGACAACACAATATAGCACAGCTGAATCAAAA
The DNA here is from genome assembly GCF_050177295.1 of Desulfobacter sp. Lineage (NCBI taxonomy): Bacteria > Pseudomonadati > Thermodesulfobacteriota > Desulfobacteria > Desulfobacterales > Desulfobacteraceae > Desulfobacter > Desulfobacter sp. Next base: position 11,373 of record NZ_JBFXHE010000056.1, on the reverse strand, counting down.
CGAATGTGTTTCGGCTCGGCCTGAAAACCTATGAAGTTTCGGTTAAAAATATACTCTGCAATTTTTATTGTCTTGCTTTCAATCGGCATCAGCGGATTCATGCTCTTTGAGAATATGTCATTGATCAATGCCATATATTTTTCAATTGTAACTATGGCGACTGTGGGCTATGGCGATATCCATCCGAAAACTGAAATCGGTAAAATTCTGACCATCATCATCATCATTGGGGGGGTCGGGACATTTCTAAGTATAGTTGCCAGTATTACAGACGTATTTGTCAACCGTCGTGAAGAAAAAATTCGGCAAGAAAAAGTCAATATGGTGTTGGGATTGTTTTTCAGTGAAATGGGGAACGACCTTTTAAAACATTTTGTCCAATTTGATCATGAAGTAGACGGGTTATACAAAAATCTCAAAATTTCAACAGAATGGGAAAATGAAGAGTTCAACAACGCATATCAGCTTTAAAAAAAACATCGGGTTTCGATCAATTCGCATAAAGGAGACCTGGCGGCTTTATTGACATGTATGCAAAGCCGGGCAGATTTGCTTTTAAGATTAATTGAAAATCCGACGATTCAGGAACACGAGCATTTTACGGAATTGCTTCGTGCAATATTCCATCTGCGGGACGAACTCTCACACCGCAACAATTTATCTGAATTATTGGACTCTGATCGTAAACACCTTGAAGGGGATATCTCAAGGGTCTATAAGTTGTTGATATTTGAATGGCTGCGTTATCTTCGTTATATCAAAAAAAATTATGGCTATCTTTTTTCTTTGGCAATTCGTACCAATCCTTTTGACCCGGAGGCAACGATTGCCGTAAAAAACTAAAATCATAACCAGTATTTCACAGGCCCGAATCGAGAAAAAATGCAGAAAGCTACTCAAAAATCCGGATGAGCCTCACCCCATCCAGCCGAAGTCCGGCATTAAGGATCCGGGTTCTAAGATGCGCCTGTTCTTTGATCAGTGCCTCAATTTCTTTAGCCGAAATTCCGGGGTTAATTTTTGAAAGGGTGACCAGACGGTCCTTTTCCCGGGTCAACACGTTCTCCATTTCAGCCGCACCTTCAAGCCGATGCATCTGTGCTGTTTTTTCGGCCAGGTTCTGACTTTTCTCCAGCATCTCCGGAAGAATTTCTCCAACCAGTTGCGGCAGCGCCAAAAACCAGCCCGGGTCATCCGACATAAGAGACGATTCCCAGTTGGCAGGCAGATCATCCGAAGCCAGCGGTCTTCCGTGATGGTCAACCACAACACGAATCGGCACAGTGGCAAGAAACCTGTCGGCCAACGATCCGTCCCCGTCAGGAAGATCCAGAAGGAAAAGCGTTTCAAGAACCAGGCCCTGCCGGCCTGTTCCGGAAAGCCTGGCCACGGCAGACGCTCCTTCGCCCTGGGTAATAAAATACTCCATCACCTGACGGACAAAGGGGTGATCCCAGGTTAAAAAATCAAGATCGTCACGGGCAATGGCTGTGGCCCTGTCAAAGGTGACAAATTTGCCGCCACCGCTCAGTGTGGGGAAATTTTCATCGGTCATTCGATCCGGTATAAAAGAGACCACCGAATTGCCCGAAACCTCGGTGATCCGATCGGTTTCAATGCCGTAAACATCCAACAGATCCTCCATTAAATTATGAAGCTCGTGGGATTTTTCCGTTTGTTGAATCATTTGAATTAATGCATGGGCAGATTCCGGTTTAAACGAATTTAACTCAAGAAGAATATGACGGCCCTGGTTCAGCGTTCGGGTCATCTGCGTGACAAAGGCTGCAGTATCACGAATCAAGCGCGTCATTTTCTGTTCAATTTCAGAATCGATCACGCCAACCGGCTGTTTATCCGCCTGCGCCATCAATTGAACCACACGGGATTTAAACCGATTAAATACGGCGTGCAACCCGTTGACGTTCTCTTTAAAAAGGCCGATTCCCTGATCATACCACAGGGCTAAAATCTCATGGGCGGTGTTGCGGATATACGGTACATGGATGACAATTTTTTCTTTTTGGCCGATGCGGTCCAGCCGACCAATTCGCTGCTCTAAACGTTCCGGGTTTACGGGAAGATCATAAAGAAACAGATGATGGACAAACTGAAAATTTCTTCCTTCACTGCCGATTTCAGAACAGACCAGCAATCTTGCCCCTTCAGGGTCGGCAAACCAGGCAGCCTGGCGGTCCCTGGCCAGCAGGTCCATGCTTTCGTCGAACCGGGCCGCATCCACACGGATATGCGCTTCAAGTCCCTGGAGCACCGCCGCTACGATCTGCCTTGAACGGCAAATCACCAAAATTTTCTCAGGCTTTAACCTACGGCATAGTTGGGCAAGACAGGCGACTTTGGGATCACCGGCTGGATCATCTTCCAAACGAGACCTCCCCTCAAGGGGAATCAGGCTCACCTCTCGTTCAGGAAGGCCTTTTATGGAACGGCGTCTGTTTCTGAAAATTACCCTGCCGGGTCCAAAAGCGTCCAGGAGCGACGCTGCAGACTCTCCCCGGTCCAATTTTTCCCTGACTTGTTGTGCCACGGCTTTATGCCCTTCCAACTCCGCGACAAAAGCTGAAAAATCATGATAACGGCACGGATCTAAAAGTTTTAACTGAGCGAAATGGTTTTCAAGCCCCATCTGCTCCGGCGTTGCCGTAAGAAGCATCATCCCCCGGGTCTCAGTATCCAGACCGGCCATAAATTGATAAAGGGGGGAATCCTCTGCCATATGGTGGGCTTCATCCATAACCACCATATCCCACCCCGCGCTGATCAACGCCTTTTTCGCATGGTCCGAGTCACTGATAAAGGATTCGGCACAGATCCCCTGCTGATCCAAAAGAAAAGGATTCATGTCCGGCTCAGCCGCAGCAGCTTCGGTTAAATAGGCTTGATCAAAAATGCGAAAAATCAAGCTGAATTTTCGATACAATTCAATAAACCACTGGTGAACCAAGGCATCGGGAACAATAATCAGCACCCTTGAAATTTGAAACGTGACCAGAAGGCGGTGAAGAATCAAACCCGCCTCAATCGTCTTCCCAAGGCCTGTTTCATCCGAGAGCAGAACCCGTGGAAAATACCGGCTGGAGACCTCACCGGCAATATAGAACTGATGGGGGATCAAATCCACCTGACCGCCTAAAAATCCCCTGGCCGGTGATTTCTGATACGCCCCTTGCGCCGATCGGATACGATATCTTAGATCAAACTTCCCGGATGTTCCGGAAAGCCCGGAAAGAAGCTTTGAAAAGGGCATGTCCACGGATAAAACCGATGACAATTCATGCTCAAAAAGCCTTTTTTCCCCTTGAAAATAAGTGAGAATCCCAGCCCTTTCCTCCACTTTTTCCACGGTTATCCGTGTTCCGTCTTCTCCGCTGATCCGGTCTCCCGGTTGGAACCGTATTCTTTTGATGGGCGCTGCCGCCCTGCTGTATTTCCTTGAACAGTCCGAACCGGGAAAAAGCAGGGTCAGGGTTCTTGCGTCAAAAGAGAAAAGAATTCCCAACCCCAATTCAGGCTCGGTTTCAGAAACCCATCGTTGCCCTTTAAAAAGACTGCCTGTCCTAGACACTTCGCTCATGCCGCGGTCAACTCACCCATGATAATTGTGTAAAAAGTAGGTCTTATGCCATTCCCGCATGGGGAAGTCAAGCACTGTCCGGGGTGTTGAGCAGAATGTGCTGTTTGAATTTATGATTTACTTAAAAAGGGGCTCACAATGAAGGGTCTTTCAAGCATTTTTTCATACAGGCTGATATAGCTTTCGGCACAGCGGCTGTGGTTGAATTCCGTGACGGACTCAATCATGATCCGCCGGATCTGGACCTCCCTTTCATCGGGATTAAGGGCAAAAAAGTCCATGGCCCGATCCACAGCCCAGTTCAGTCCCTGGGCATCATATACGGTGAAAATAAAACCGTTGCCGCTGGAATTTTCCAGGTCAAGGGGCCTTACCGTGTCATGGAGGCCGCCGGTGTCAAATACAATGGGCAGGGTGCCGTAAATGGCCCCGATGATCTGGGGAAGGCCGCAGGGTTCAAAGGAAGAGGGCATGAAAACAAAATCACTTCCGGCAAATGCCTGGTGGGAGAGTTGTTCATCAAAACTCAAAACGCCTATTCGATGGCTTAAATCATGGAATCCGGCAATATCTTTGAAGTGTTTATAATATTCCCCGTCTGCCACGGAGACGATCTGGATCCCGGTATCCCAGTAGCGTTCTATGGTCTCGTACATGATATGGGCCAGCAGCTGGCATCCTTTTTGGACCGGGTCCAGACGGGATGGCCAGAAAAACAAAGGCGCATCCGGATTTTGTTCAAGGCCGACGGTTTTCTGGAGAAAGGCCTTGTTTTTCTGTTTCATCCCGCGGTGATTTTTCGGCCCGTAATTAAACCGGATCATTTCATCCACTGCCGGGTTGAATTCCGGTTCCGGCGCATTCAAAATACCCGTGGCACAGCCGGCCTTCCATTTGTGGGTCAATTCGGCCTGAAGCCCGGGTTCCACAAAAAGATGGCGGTTTTCAACGATCTCCTGCAAAAACGCAGGACTGACCGTATTGACATAATGGGCTGAAAACACGCCTGAGCAAAGAAAATCGACCCGGTTGGATTCCCGGCTTTCCTCATAACTTTCAGGCATCCGTTTAAAATAAAGCCATTGCCAGAAGGAAGCAGCATCAATCCCCCGGTCCTCTATCTCGGCCAGGGTGGAGGTCATGGTGTGGATATTGTGAATGGAAAACAGGCAGGGAATGCCATACTGCCTTGCCATGGCCGGGATCAGGCCTGTCATCCAGTCGTTGCAGTGGATAATGTCGGGTTTTACCCTGGGGATGATATTATTGATCACCTCCCGCTGAAATGCCAGGGATACCTTTAAATTTGTCTTATAACTAGCGGAATATACTTTTTCTTTATAAAGAAACGCCCGGTCCGCGGCAAAATGAATCCGCTCCTCATTCAGGCATTGCCTGATTTTTTCCACCTCCCGGTCATGCTTTTCGGTGGAATAATCATGATAGATGGAACGGTAATCAGGTATGGCTACATGGACATCGCTGTTCAGATCGAACAGGGCACTGATCAGGGCCGCTGATACATCGGCCAGGCCGCCGGCCTTGGCCGAATAGCCTGCGCAGGATCCCATTTCTTCCGGCAGATAAGTCACCTCCGGGGTGACAATAAGAATTCTTGGTCTATTAGGCATGAGGACCTTCCTTCCACTGTCTTTTTTATATGAAAGTTATGAGTATTGAGTAGTGAGATTTAAAACAAGCTGTTTTTCTCAATACTCAATACTCAATACTCAATACTCAATACTCAATACTCAATACTCAATACTCACATCTTTCATTCTTTGTTGTGGGCTGAACCACGGTGAAGAAACCGGTCAGCCCATGGCTGTTATTCAATAATTGAATTGTTGCATCTTCTGTGCCTGCAGAAGACCAGCCATCCTATCCCCTGGTACATCAGGCATGGGCAGTTATACGCCTCTTGAAATCGGTTCAAAATTTTTTAAATCTTTGTCAACTAACTTTCCAGAATGTAAAAGAATCAGACATCACCCCCCCCCCTTTGGTATTTTCACAACCTGGAGGATGGACAAAAACAAACCTTGCTGATATGAAAACCTATTTGATTGATAACCTCACAGAGAAACAGGGTATGATGAACAAAAGCAGTATTGAGGAGCGCGACAAGCGTCTCATAAAAAAATTCCGAAACATTGTCGAGGAAAAGGAGCAACTCCGGGCCCAGTTCAAGCAGCAGGTCCCTCACAGACGCTCATGGTCCCTCTTGGCGCCGGCAGGATTCATCTTGGCGGCAGGCATCATATTCATGGTCTACCACACGATTCCCGAACGCACGCTGACAGACCCCTCATCCACCCCGGAAAAATTTGAGACCGCCTCCCAAAAAAATTCAATGCCCATGGCTCAACACCCATTAACTGATGTTGAAAAACCGGATCTGCCCAATGAAAAGCCGGTCCAGGCACTCTTGTCTGAAACGGTGCCTGTTTTAGCGTCAGAAGAGGAGCCGCCGCATTCCGACGTTGTACAGACTGAAATTCTACAGACCTCGGAAAAGGCGGCACCTGTGGAGACACTTCCAGAGATCGTCAGCACCACCGATGTGACCATCGAGGAACTGGTTATCTGCCGCAGCATCAAAAACAGGCAATATATATCTCCGGAGAACCGTTTTTCCATGGAAAACGGTGCAAAACCAGTGGTCTGGATATGGATGAACGTCCTGACCGACAAGCCCCCCCAAGACCTGAGCCACATCTATTACCTAAACGGCGAGAGGTTCTGCCGAATCATTCTCCCGGTCCTCTACCCCAGGACCCGAACCTGGAGTAACGTGAGATTGAACAAACCGGAGCATGCCGGATCTTGGCGTGTGGACGTTGTCAACAATAGCGGGCAGGTAATCGCAAGAACCGATTTCACCGTTGGAAGCTGACGGATTCTTTCATTCCTTGATACCCTCCCCACTTCTGCGATAAACCAGGGCATGCAAACTTGGTATCGATACACGCTCTTGTGCTCGAACGAGACCTTCTACAGCCGAAAAGGATATACATATCAAGTTCCACTTTTCATGGGTTTGATGCCAATAATTAATAATAATCGGAGGGTTTAAATTCCACGTTGGGGCATTTGGATATTGATGTTGTTGTCTCAATGAAAATTTGAAATGATCTATATCCGCAATACGTGTGTTATTGAATGCTGCTTTAAAATAAGCTTAGGCGAGGATAAATAGACATATGTGTCGCTCATCACCGAAATCAAAAATTCGAATAAACAAGCAATATCGGAGTGTTGAATACTAATAATAGTCCGGGGTTTTGAATTCTACATTTGGGACATTCCGATATTGATATAGTCCACATTAAAAAACGAAAGATATCAAAAATGGTGAACAAGAGGGATTTGACGAAATTTAATTTAATCGTTAAATTTATGACATGCTTACCTCAAGTTTGTGTTTTATCTTCTCCCAACCCGGGATGACAGAGTCTAAGAGCTTATAAAAATCCGGGCTATGATTATGATATTTCAGGTGGCACAGTTCGTGGGTAACAACATAATCGATACACTCTTTAGGTGCTTTAACCAGGTCGGTATTGAGGGTCACTGTGCCCTTGTTTGAAAGGCTGCCCCATCTTTTTTGCATTCGTTTAACAGATAGGTTTGGCTTTCCAATGCCCAGACCATTGAATTTCTGCCAACAGCGTTCCATACTCTCGGCAAATTGAAGTTGTGCCTTTTCCGAATACCATTGGTTTAATAGCTTCTTGGCAACATTTGGAGTCGGCTCGTTCCGGCAATTAACATGAAAAAAGCCGCGAGACAATTTCACTGAGTTTTCCTGTCCCTTGGCTAATTTCAAACGGAATGGCTTCCCAAGGTACAAATGGGTCTCGCCGTTCACGTAACATCGATCAGGCGTCTTTGGAGTAAACTGCTTGAAATAATTCAGCTGTCTGAGAATCCAACGAGCCCGCTTTATTATTTTCTTTTCTATCAATGTGATATCGTACTGCACGGGGGCTTTAACGATAATCGTACTGTCAGGATGCACAGCAATTTCCATCGTTTTTCTGTCACAGTATAACAGACTGAAATCGATGGTCTTCCGGCCGTAAACAACCGAGTGTTTATTGCTATGAATTAATGCCTCCATTATTTATAACTCCTGTGCTTTGCCACCTGCAGGGCTTTCTCAATGATGTCATCCATCTGATCAAGCGATAATTCAATCCCTCTTTCCGTCTTGATCTCATCATAGAGGTAGTCGTCAATCTCATTTACTGCCTGTTTCTGAACGTCTTCATCATCCCAGAAATGAACTTTCTTATGTTTTTCCAATATGCCATGAATAGCAATTGCCGTATCAGCCGCTGCTGATTCAAGGTCTTCTTCACCTAATTTGCCAGTTTGCTTAGAATAGGCTTCAAGGAAAGGCTTAAGTACCCCGAAATAGGCCATGGCATCTTCATTCCCGGAAAGCTTATCCGGTATATCTTCATGTACCTTACCAACAACCTTGTTGCGGATCTCCACGACTTTATTCAGATAATCCAGATCGAATATCCTCTTAGCCCTGAAATCTTCAATTGCTTTCTGGATCAGTTTTGAGAACTTTTCGTAAAACGCAGGGTCTTCATCCATCTTTTCGGTGATGACTTTCTTCGTGGCATGTGCAATCGTATCAGCCTTTGAAGCCGTTGTTTTTTTGCTACCATAAATCGCTTGTTCTTCTTTAACCACCATGAAAGCTTCATCATCAAAGATATTGACCGGCTCGTTCAGCTGAACAACTTCGTTGGCTTGAATGTGTGTATCCAGAAGCTTTTTGATTTTGGGCTCATAATCCCGGTAGTCAATAGCCTCTGCATACCGGAGTTTGACAGATGCTTTGAGTGACTGGAATTTCCGAAGATCTGCCTTGTATCTGGATAAAGTCTTCTCGTCGGTTTTGGTCAGGAAATTCTCGGAAGAGAGTGCGATGCCAAGGGTTTTCCCAAACTCCGAAAGACGGCCGTAAAACTCTTCTCTAAGTTCATCATCGGCAAGCAGCACTTCATAAGCCTCTTCATCGTAGGAATGCTTAACCGTTTTAAATAGATCCCAAAGATCAGAATACCTGCCGGGCAGTTTTTCGATTTCGCTGTTAATGGATGTAAGCGTGCCGACCAGATCGGATTCATCGAACCCTTCAAATGCGCTGTACATGGTAAGCGCTTTGTCCAGCTCACCGAGGACGCTTGCATAGTCGACGATAAAACCGAACTCCTTACCCTCATGGAGACGGTTGACCCGGGCAATTGCTTGAAGCAGCGTGTGCTCCCTCAGTACCCTGCACAGATAGAGAACCGCGTTTCGCGGAGCGTCAAAACCCGTGAGCAGCTTATCAACGACAATAAGGATTTCAGGTTCGCTACCGTGTTTAAACTGGTTGATGAGCTGCTTGGTGTATTCTTCTTCACTGCCATAGCGCTTCATCATTTTTTGCCAGAATTTTACAACCTCATCCGTTGTTTCATCATCGGTCTCTTCATATCCTTCACGCATATCCGGCGGCGAGATAACAACCTCGGAACTGACAATACCAATTTCATTCATATACGCATTGTACTTGAGCGCCGATGCTTTATTCGGGGCCACCAGCTGGGCCTTGAATCCTGTTCCCTGCCAGCTCCCCCGAAAGTGTTCGCTGATGTCAAACGCTCTCATGTATATGACCTGATCGGCCTTGTTCAGCATTTCTGCTCGTGCATATTTCCGTTTCAGGTCTGCCTGCTGCTCCTTGGTCAGCCCCTGCGTGTGCCGCTCAAACCACAGATCAACTGCTTCTCTGTTTTGTGTCATCTCCACATGCCGCCCCTCATACAGAAGCGGAACCACCGCGCCATCTTCAACGGCCTGTGTGATGGAATAATGGGGCTCCACCAGTTCACCAAATTTGGTGAAGTTGTTTTTTTCCTTCTTTAACAGCGGTGTGCCGGTAAATCCCAAATAACAGGCATGGGGAAACATCTGTCTCATCCGGGCGGAAAAGGAACCGAACTGGGTACGGTGGCTCTCATCCACCAGAATGAAAATATCGGGCGACTGATCCTGATATTTTTTTACCGCATAAGCTTTGTCGAACTTGTGAATGAGGGTTGTGATAATTCCTGACTTCTTTTCAGCGACCAATTCCAGCAGGTTTCTGCCTGATGTTGCCCGGCTTGCTCCAAGGCCACAGGCGGTAAAGGTGTTCCCAAGCTGCTTGTCGAGGTCGTCACGATCTGTCACAAGAACAATTCTCGGATTCAAAATTTCGGGATCTAAGGCCAGGTTACGGGCCAGCATCACCATGGTCAGTGACTTTCCTGATCCTTGCGTGTGCCAGATCACACCGCCTTTACGCGAACCTATGCTATCAAAGTGCTTTACCCGATTCAGGGTAGACTTGATGACGAAATACTGCTGATAGCGGGCAACCTTTTTGAGCCCCCCATCAAATACCGTAAACTTCCACGCCAATTCCAAGAGCCTTTCCGGACGGCAAAGAGAGAACAGCGACTTATCCTGTTCGGTCACCAGCCTGCTTCCGGTGAAAGCTTCCGGCTTAACATCAAAGGTAGAAAAAATTTTAGCGACAACATGCTCGGCAAGTGGTTGGTTGACTACTGCTGCCAGTTTTTCAAATTCACGCTCGCCGTTATCCATCTGAGGTTCTTTCCATACACCCCAGAACTTTGCAGCGGTACCCGTTGTTGCGTACATAGCGCTGTTTTTATTCAGAGCCAGGACCATCTGACTGTAGATAAAGAGCTTTGGGATATAATCATCATTCTGATTTCTGATCGACTGCGAAACGGCCTGTTCCACCTCAATCTGCGGCGCTTTACACTCAATTACACAAAACGGAATACCATTAACGAAAAGAACGATATCCGGACGGGCAGTTTCCGTTGACCGTGAACGTTCAACACTGTATTCGACCGTTACATGAAATTTGTTACGACCGGGGTTATTCTTGGATTTGGGCCAGTCGATATAGTTCATATTGAAGCTTTTCGAATCACCCTCAATGGTCTGCTCCATGGCAGTCCCAAGCGTGATCAGATCGTAAATGGCCTCGTTGGTCTTCAATAACCCATCATATTTTATGTTTTTCAGCTTCTGGATAGCCGACTGAACATTCTCCTCGCTGAAAAGATACTCACTGCCTTTGTATCGAATACGGTTTATCTCTTTGAGCTGGTTGCGCAGAATGTTATCCAATAAAACATTGGAGGTTCGATTCTGCCTTTCGCGTAGGGCTTCAGCTGGTGTCAAAAATTCAAACCCCAGGCCAATCAAAAGCTGCAACGCCGGGATTTGAGAAAGATGCTTTTCATTAATCTGAAAGGTGTTCATGGGGTTACCCCCAATGCATGCCAGTATGGTTTGAATCCCGATTCCGCAATATTTGCAATAAGCGTCAAAAAAGGCTCATAATCATTTTTTGTGTGGGCTGTATCCAGAGTCTCGTAATATTCCAACCGCTTTTCCACAGGCAGAACAACCGGTGGGAACCCGCTTTTCATAAGCTCCAAATTCATCAGCAACCGTGATGTTCTGCCATTGCCGTCCACAAAAGGATGGATTTTCACAAAATCAGCATGAATACGGGCCGCCCTCTCTACCGAATGGAGAAACGCCCCCTCGGTTTGATACCAGTTAATAAAGCTTTGCATGTCGCTTTCTACATGCAGGGCATCGGGCGGAACATGATCGGCACCCGAGATGATGACATTCGTTTTTCTATAGACACCCGCATTTTTGTCATCAATATTTTTCAGGAT
>NZ_JBFXHE010000055.1:0-16576 GCF_050177295.1 Desulfobacter sp. | reverse complement strand
CAAAACGAACTCAGAAAAGCCAAAAAACGCCTGGCCCGCACCCAGAAGCTTGAAGCCATCGGCACATTGGCAGGTGGCATTGCCCATGATTTCAACAACACCCTCTCCGTGACCCTGGGTAATATCAATCTAGCTCAAATGGCGGCGGAAAGCGGGACCATCAGAGAATACCTGGATGACGCAGAACAATCCGTTCTCCAGGCAAAAAATCTGGCCGCCAAATTTGTTATCTTTTCAAGCAGCAGCACCGTAGGAGTTAAAACCCACATTGACCTGACAGGATTTATTACCGACACCCTTGACCAAATGAAACGGGAAAAAAATATTTTGTCCCGGCTTGACGTTTTTGACCTGCCCCCTGTGATCGAAGCTGACAATGAAGCCCTGTCGGAAGCGTTGAAGAACGTTGTCATTAACGCATCGGAAGCCATGGACAATAAAGAACCGGTAAAGATAACAGCCCGGCTTTATGCCCCAAAAAAAGGCATGATTGTCATATCAGTCAAAGACCAGGGCCGGGGAATCAAGTCAGATGATTTAGAAAAAATTTTTGACCCCTATTTTTCCACCAAACCTAAAGGGGGCAACCGGGGAACCGGTCTCGGGCTCTCCATTGCCTGGGCCATTGTGAAAAACCACCAGGGCAATATCCAGATTCAATCCACCCTGGACCAGGGCACTTGTGTGGATATCATTCTGCCCATCTTTCCAAAGGATACCCCCACCCCCAAAGAAACCCCTAAGCCCAAAGAGGTGGAGTCCAAGGCAAAGCGGCCTGCCAGGGTGGAAACCCGAAAACCCCTTGTCCTGTTTATGGATGACGATGCCATGATCCTGGAAATCACAGGAAAAATTCTCATCCAGCTGGGCTACGAGCCTGTCCTTGCAAAATCCGGCGAAGAAGCAGTGGAAAAATACCAGTCCTGTCTTGTGGAAGGCAAAATCATCGGCAAGGTGATCCTTGATCTTGAAGTTAAGCATGGCATGGGAGGCGAAGAGACCATGGAAAAGCTGCTGGCACTGAACCCTGGAATCAAGGGTATTGTGGCCTCGGGCTATTCCAATGATGCGATCATGGAAAACCATTCTCTTTTCGGCTTTTCTGCAGCCCTGCCCAAGCCTTTTTCCATCACGGCCCTGAAACAGACCCTTGAAAATCTGTAAAAAGACAGGAAAGCACAGCGCTGTTATTTCAGCCGGATGCTTACTGAATTGGCGTGGGCATATAGGGCTTCGGTCCGGGCCAGGGTGATCACATCATCTGCCTCCTTTTCAAAGGCGTCTTTGGAATAATGGATCAGGCTGGTTTTTTTTGTAAAGTGGGACACGCTCAAGGCAGATGAAAACCGGGCCGTGCCTGCTGTGGGCAGCACATGGTTGGGGCCTGCAATATAGTCGCCCATGGGTTCAGGGGTATACGGCCCCAGAAACAGGGCCCCTGCATTCTGCACCCTGTCAATATAATCAAAAGGGGATTCCACGATGATTTCAAGGTGCTCGGGTGCCAGGCGGTTGGACAAGTCAATGGCCGTATCAATATCCGGTACCACCAGAATGGCGCCGAAATCATTGATGGCCGGTCCGGCAATATCTTTGCGTGGCAGGGCATTGAGCTGGGGCTCAAGCGCGGCGCAGACCTTTTGCGCCACATCGGCAGAATCGGTCACCAGCATGGCCGATGCCAGCACATCATGTTCTGCCTGGGAAAGCAGGTCTGCGGCAATGCATTCAGGGTCTGCGGTTTTATCTGCAATGATCAGAATTTCGCTGGGACCTGCAATCATATCAATAGCAACGGTTCCGGAAACAATTTTCTTGGCAAGGGCGACATAAATATTTCCCGGCCCCACAATCACATCAACCTTGGGCACCTGGGAAGTTCCGTAAGCCAGTGCCCCAATGGCCCAGGCAGAACCGGCCTTGAACACAGAATCAATACCCACGGCCCGTGCTGCCACAAGAAGATGGGGATTAATTTTCCCGTCTGCCATGGGCGGGGTCATCAAAGAGATTGATTTTACGCCTGCCACTTTGGCCGGAATCCCTCCCATGAGCACAGACGAGACCAGGGGTGTCTTTCCGCCTTTGGCCCCGGGGGCATAGATACCTGCCGCCTGAACCGGCCGGACCATCTGTCCCACCATTACCCCGTTTCTGGGGGTGTCTATCCATGAATTTTCCCTCTGGCGGCTGTGAAAGGCTGTGATCTGCTCAACGGCCCGGTCAAGGGCCTTTAAAAACTGAGGGGTCATCTGTTCCAGGGCTTGTTCAAACTCCTGTTCCGTCACCTTAAGGGTATCCAGGGTAACAGCCGGGGAGTCAAACCTGTTGGTGTATTCAACAAGCGCCTCATCACCTCTTTTTTTAACATCATCCAGAAAAGCCTGGACATTGTCCTGGTCTTTTTTGGAAAAACATAGGCCTCTGCCTATGGTGTCCTGAACCCTTTTTTCCGCTTCCGGTGAAGGGTAATTAAATATTTTCATGGCGTGTCTCTTTTGTTTCATGTTCATTGGCGGCCTAAAAACTGTTTCCATTATCAAAACAAAGAAACAGAGCCGCTGGATAAAAAGTACTATATATCAATTTTTAGCACAGAAAACCAATGTCAAGTCCAATGGGGTTAAAATTTATTCTTGACACAACCCTTATCGAAATTTATGATCATTTGATCATAACGAGGAAAAATCATGCCAAGACCCAAGCGACCCCGATGTATTGCATCCGAACCGGCCATTAAAGGGTTCAAGCCCAGAGGAGCAGTGGAGACCGGAGAAGTCATCCTTTCCCTGGAAGAATTTGAAGCCCTCAGACTCATAGATTATGAGGGCATGGACCAGTCCGGCGTCGCGCAGGTTATGGATGTTTCCCGGCAGACCGTAGGAAGGGTTCTGAAAAGCGCCCGCTATAAAATTGCTGAATCGCTGGTTACAGCCAAGCGGCTCACAGTCCAGGGCGGTTGCTATGAGATGCGGGGACGGGGAAAGGGCAGAGGGTGGCGGCATGGGTGCAGAAAACCACCGGAACGTTAGATGAAAATATCGCTTTTATGAAATCATAAACAGGCTTAACTGCGGCCAGTAAGTGATGATGAGTACAGACAGCAGCACCACCAGTATGAGCGGGATTGTGGCCCGGTAAATTTCAACAATGGGTTTGTTGAACCGATACCCTGCAATGAACAGGTTCATGCCCACGGGCGGGGTGAAGTATCCGATCTGCATGTCGGCCAGGGCATTGAAATCTTCCTTATTATTCAGGATACTTCTGGACAAAGCGGTCATCATGTTGGATTTGACCCCGCATCCCTGGGCAAGGAAAACCAGCCCCCAGAACACTAGGCAAAGAACAATAGTTTTATATGCCCTTTTTTTAAAATGAGCCAGCATGAGCGTTTATCCTTTTTGTCCTATTTACCTTGAATTCAAGCGTAAAAGATCTTTATTAGAAATTAATGAAATTTAAAAATTAAAGCCCAGAAGGTAGCTTTTTTGAGGGAAAAAAGCTACCAGGCAGAACGGTTGATTCCAGGCAGGCCCAATCCGACAAAATCAAAAAATTATGGATATAATTGCTGTAACTCATGTATAGTACACAGAATTCATTGATTCCTAAAAAGAGTTACGTGATGCCTTTCAAAATGAGATCTGCCATGTTGTTAGAACGAAAAATCCTCCGGGTACGGGCGTCGGTTTTATTTTTTGTGTTAATTTTTTCCGGTACAGCATATGCTGCCGGGCCGGTGGTGCATATCATTTCCGTTTCCGGGACTGTTGAACCGGGCATGGCCGCATACCTCAAACGGGTGGTCTCCTCCCTTGAAAAGGATGAATCCGCCATTCTGGTATTTGCCATGAATACCTTTGGGGGACGGGTGGATGCCGCCTTTGACATTGTGGAAACCATCTGCACCGTGCCAAGGCAGAGAACCATTGCTTATGTGGAAAAAAAAGCCATTTCCGCAGGCACGCTGATCGCGCTTTCCGCAGGTTCCCTGATCATGAAGGAAAATACCCTTATCGGTGACTGTGCGCCCATGATTCAGACCAGTGAAGGCCACAAGGAAGCAGGCGAAAAAACCCAGACCGTGCTCCGTGCACAGTTTCGAACCCTGGCCAAGCGGAACAATTATTCCCAAGTTCTGGCTGAATCCATGGTGTCTAAATCCATGGAGGTGTATAAAATTACCCGGGGAACGCATTCTGAATACATGGATAAAACCCAGTGGCAGGAGCTTTCCGAGAAAGAAAAGAAAAAAATTACCGGTAAATCCACAATTGTCAGCCAGGGCGAGCTTTTGACCATGGATGACAAAGAGGCTTTTGAGCTGGGGTTTTCCCGCCAGAGTGTCACAACCCTTGATCAGGCCCTTGGGGTTCTGGGCTATGGGTCGTGTAAAAAGGTCTATATTACTGAAAATTGGTCAGAAAATTTTGTAAGATGGATCCAGCCGTTTCTGCCGATTCTCATGATTTTAGGCATTGGTGCCGTGTATACGGAGATTAAGGCCCCGGGATTCGGCATCCCCGGTCTTGTGGGTATTATCTGCCTGGGACTGGTGTTTTTCAACCAGTACCTGGTTGGGCTTGCCAACTATACGGAAATATTGGTGTTCATCATCGGGTTCCTGCTTCTGGGTATGGAAATGTTCGTCCTGCCGGGGTTCGGCATGGCCGGTATCAGCGCCATCATTGTCCTGGCCGCAGGCCTTGTGCTCTCCTTTCAGGATTTTGTGCTGCCTGACCCAAGCCTGCCATGGCAGAGCAATCTCATGATAAATAATCTGGGACTGGTCATGGGCAGCGCCTTTGGCGCGCTGGTGGTTTCAATGTCTGTGGTGCGTTTTGCTTTGCCCAAACTGTCGAAGGTGATTAAGGGGCCGTATCTGGATGCCACACTTCAGGATTCTCATGCCGAATCCACCGAGGCATCAGGTATATGTGCCGGTGATCAAGGCATTTCCTTGACAACGTTGCGGCCTTCGGGCAAGGTCCGTATCAGGGACAGAAAAGTTGATGCCGTTACCCAGGGCAATTTTATTGATCCTGCCACACCCGTCAGGGTGGCCCAGATCACAGCAGGCCATATAATTGTTGAAACGATTATGGAAAAGAGGGAAAAATGAGTGCCTGGATCCTGCCTTTGGTTCTCCAGATCATGGCAATGTTTACCGTTGTTGCCGAGGTTTTTCTGCCGTCCATGGGGCTTTTATCCATTATTGCCCTGGGCTTTACCGGATACTCCCTTTTCCTTGTGTTCCGTGCCTTTCCTGTGTCAGCGTTTTATGTGGTCCTGGGGGCTGATCTGATTCTGCTTCCCGTGGTGTTTATTCTGGGATTTAAAATGCTGGCGGTTTCTCCTTTGTCTCTTAAAAAAAATTTATCTGCATCCCAGGGTGTGGTTTCCCAGTCCCCGGATCTTAAAAATTACCTGGACTGCACCGGGCACAGCATTTCATCCCTTCGTCCGTCCGGAATAGCTCTGATTGGCGGTGTCCGCCTGGATGTGGTCACGGACGGGGAATTTATCGAGCCAGATGCCCCTTTAAGGGTCTGCAAGGTCACAGGTAATCAGGTGATTGTCTGCCGCCGGGAAAACATTTGAATCAACGCGCGTAAAAGCGTTACATAATAATTTAAAAAAAGGTGGTTTAACATGCAGATTATGTCCATTCTTATTATCATTGTCGGCATCCTTGGCCTGGTGCTTGTTTACTTTGCATTTTCCTACATTGGTCTGTGGCTCCAGGCCCTGGTGTCAGGGGCCCGGGTGGGGCTGTTCAACATCATTTTCATGCGGTTCAGGAAAGTGCCGTCTAAGCTGATCGTGGAATCCAAGATCATGGCCGTGAAAGCCGGGATTGATATTGCCACGGACAGTCTCGAGTCCCATTTCCTTGCCGGCGGCAATGTGTCCCGGGTGATCCAGGCATTGATTGCTGCGGACAAGGCCAATATTGACCTTCCCTTTAACCGGGCCGCTGCCATTGACCTTGCCGGCCGGGACGTGCTGGAAGCCGTACAGATGTCGGTTAACCCTAAAGTTATTGAAACCCCTCTTGTGGCGGCCATGGCCAAGGACGGTATCCAGCTCAAAGCCATTTCCAGGGTCACGGTGAGGGCCAATATTGACCGGCTGGTGGGCGGGGCCGGCGAAGAGACCATCCTGGCCCGTGTGGGCGAGGGCATTGTTACCACCATTGGTTCGGCTGTCACCCATAAACAAGTACTGGAAAATCCGGACACCATTTCCAAAACCGTTTTAAGCAAGGGGCTGGATGCAGGTACTGCCTACGAAATCCTTTCCATTGATATCGCGGACGTGGATGTGGGCAAAAACATCGGAGCGGAACTTGAAACCGACCGGGCCGAGGCAGACAAGAAAATTGCCCAGGCTAAGGCCGAGGAAAAACGGGCCATGGCCTATGCCCAGGAACAGGAGATGAAAGCCCGGGTTCAGGAAATGCGAGCCAAGGTGGTGGCGGCCGAAGCCCAGGTTCCCCTGGCCATAGCCGAGGCGTTTAGAAACGGAAATCTTGGGATCATGGATTATTATAAGATGCAGAATATCAGCGCCGACACCCGGATGAGGGACACCATTGCCTCTCCTGATCAGCCAGAGGAGCCACTGAAATAACATCGAAAACAAAATTAGGAAAACAAAATTTAGGATAATAAAATTTAGGATAATAAAATGGATTTTGGTGATATTATTACGTTGATTTTATTTTTGGTTTTTATTGTGTCTCCTTTTTTGAACAGAAAAAAGACAAATAAGGCGGGAAAACCAGCGAAATCAAAGCAGAGCGGGTTTTCCGTTCTGGGGAAACTAAAGGAAGTACTTAAAGAGGCGGCCCGGGAAATGGAAGCCCAGGCTGAACAGGCCCGGAAAAAAGAGGCGGCCGGGCAGAGTAACCGCCCTCTGGAACCCCAAAGCAGTTCCGGTGGCCAGACCGGGGAAAAATATGTAAATCAAACCTTAAAAAAAGGACCCCGCAGAAAAGCCGCTAAGATACCGGAAACAAGAGGGTCAAGATCGTTAACCCAAAAATCTTTTGGGCATGATGCCATGCAGACAAGTTGCCTCAGGTCAGGTTCAAGACGACTGCCGGCCCGGTCCCGGGGGCTTCAAAAGGCTGTGATCTGGAAGGAAATTCTTGGAAAACCCGTTGCCTTAAGAGATTAGTATTTGTTCACGGCACTTGAAAACACACAAGAATTGCGCAAAAAGTGACTGCCCGGCGGCCGATCGCCATTGTACCGTCGGCCGCCGGGACATATCTTACAATTTTTAATGATCAGCCGTGAAGCAGCTTAAACTGAACCAGAAATATCAGGATGCCTGCAATATAGCCAAGCACCGCCAGTCCGCTGATTTTTTTCACATACCAGAAAAAATTAATTTTCTCCAGCCCCATGGCAGCCACCCCGGCAGCCGAACCAATGATCAGCAAAGAGCCGCCGGTTCCTGCACAGAAAGCGAGAAAGGTCCATAAGAAATTGTCTGTGGTAAACTGATGGATATCGTACATCCCCATTGATGCTGCCACCAAGGGCACATTGTCGATAATCGAACTGATAACACCGATCACCGCAACAATAATACTCTGCTCACCAATGGTCTGATTAAGCCAGGTCGCCAGAGCGGACAGGATATGCGAATTTTCCAGGGTTGCCACCGCCAACAGGATACCGATGAAAAAGAGAATGGACGCCATGTCGATTTTGGCCAGGGCATGCACTATGGTCAGGGGTTGTTTTTCCTGGTCAGACTTATGCCTGTGGACAAGCTCTCCCACCAGCCAGAGAACGCCGAGACCGCACAGAATCCCCATAAAGGGCGGTAAATGGGTTGTCTCTTTGAACACCGGCACCATGACCAATGATCCTAACCCGACAGTGAACATCAGGTTCCGTTCGAACGCTGTGGTTGTTCTGGGTCCGGCCGGTTCTTCCTTTTTCCCTACCGGCTTGCCCCGCAGCATAAAGCTGATAACAATCAACGGGACAAGAAGACTGGCAACAGATGCCAGGAAGACCGCTTTAATGATCCCGAGCGAAGAGATCTGGCCGCCGATCCAGAGCATGGTTGTGGTCACATCACCAATGGGCGACCAGGCCCCGCCGGCATTGGCGGCAATAACAATGACCCCTGCAAAAACCAGCCGGTCATCATGATTGTCCAAAAGTTTTTTGGTCAATGACACCATGACAATGGTGGTGGTCAGGTTATCCAGCATGGCGCTGAGAAAGAACGTGACAATACCAATGAGCACAATCAAAACACTCTGGCTGGTGGTGGTGATCCGGGAGGTGATCACCTCAAACCCGTCATGGGCATCCACCAGTTCAACAATGGTCATGGCCCCGAGCAGAAAGAAGATAATCTGGGCAGTGGCCGCAAGGTTCTCATTGAGCTGTTCCGTCACCAGATGGTGGTCGCCTGTGGAAACCGCGTAAACGGTCCACATGATGCCGGCACCCAGCAGGGCGGAAGCCGACTTGTTTACCCTGAGCGGGTGCTCAAAGGCAATGGCCGAATAGGCCAGAACAAAAACAACAATTAATAGCGTATGCATAACGCCTCCTTAAATTTTTAAAAAACGACCGACTAAAAAACAACTGGCAAATATAGCACCATAATTTTTTATTACAATAGGGTTACACTAATATTACAGGTTCGTGGTGGTGGCGCTTGAAACTCACCTTGTTTTAGGTTCTTTCAGGTTGAATATATGTGTTTAAAAAGCAGGCATTTTACTCTACAATGCGCAGCCATCCGATAAAGTGAATAAAAGGAGATCCTTTATGTTTGACTACCCTTTATACCTGAAACAGCTGACAGCAGGAGAACCGGTCAACAACCCTTTTCTGGATTTTTTACAGATAAAGGTTGAGGCGGTTGAAAAAGGATATGCCCGGTTCAGCATGGAAATCCGGCCTGAATTTCTCCAGGGCGCCGGGATCATGCAGGGCGGTTTAGGCATTGCCCTGTCCAGTGAAGCCGCGGCCCATGCGGTGATGAGCACCCTGGCACCCGGCGAAAACCTGACAACCATTGAACTGAAAAATAATTTTCTGTCCATGGCGTCCAAAGGCCGTCTGATCGCCGAAGCCACGGTGTTCAAACGGGGCCGGACCCTTGTTATTGTAGACTGCCGGGTCACAGATGAGACGGGAAAGGATATTTCCAGAAGCAGTGCCACCTTAATGGTGATTCCGCCTAAGGCCGGTTAATGAGGAGTTGTTTATGACCAAAGAATACGATGTGGCGATTATCGGGGCAGGCACAGCCGGACTGACGGCCCAGGAAGAGGTGGTAAAACACACAGACAACTACGTGCTCATTGATGACGGCCCCTTGGGAACTACCTGCGCAAGGGTGGGGTGCATGCCCTCCAAAGC
This sequence comes from Desulfobacter sp., assembly GCF_050177295.1. Classification (NCBI taxonomy): domain Bacteria; kingdom Pseudomonadati; phylum Thermodesulfobacteriota; class Desulfobacteria; order Desulfobacterales; family Desulfobacteraceae; genus Desulfobacter; species Desulfobacter sp. Next base: position 7,172 of record NZ_JBFXHE010000055.1, on the reverse strand, counting down.
GTTGATTGCCGTGGCCGATGACTTTCACAAGTGCAGTTTTTTTGATGAATATGGCATTAGCGGCGCCCGGGGGCTGGTCCCGGATTATAAAAGGATCATGGCACGGGTCCGGTCCATGCGGGATGAATTTTCAGGCGGCGTGATCCGGGAGATGTCCGGGTTCATGGATAAGGTTATCCGGAAACGGGCCAGATTTCTGGATCCCAATACCCTGGATTTAGGGGACCAGACCATCCGGGCCAAACGCATCATCATTGCCACCGGCTCAAAGCCCTTTATCCCTGATCCCTGGCTGCCGTTTAAAGAAATTATAATTGACACGGACCAGTTCTTTGAACTTGAAACCCTGCCCCGGACTATGGCCGTGTTTGGTTTGGGTGTCATCGGTATTGAGCTGGGACAGGCCCTGCACCGGATAGGGGTTCAGGTGACCGCCGTCAGCCGCCGTAAAACCGCGGGGGGCCTGACCGACCCCAAACTTGCCGAATATGCCTTTGACCATTTTTCCAAGGAGATGCACATAGAACTTGGCACCGCTGAAATCCTGGGCAGGACCGAAACCGGACTGGAAGTGGGATGCGGCAGCAAACGCTGGCCCGTGGACCGGGTGCTCATAGCCACGGGCAGACGGCCCGTGCTCCACGATTTAAACCTTGAAAACCTAAAGGTTGACCTGGATGCCAAAGGGATGCCGGTCTTTGATCCTGAAACCCTGCAGATCGGTGATCTGCCCGTATTTCTGGCCGGGGATGTGAACGGGCTCAGGCCCATTCTCCATGAAGCTGCCGATGACGGCACCATCGCAGGTTACAACGCCTGTGCCGGCACCATGGCCCGATTTAAAAAACGCACGCCCCTGCAGATCACCTTTTCTTCACCGGATATCGCCATTGCAGGCATGTCCCACAAGGCCCTGAGGGAAAAAGGCATTGATTTTGTGGTGGGCGAAGCGTCCTGGGAAGAACTTGGACGGGCCAGAATGATACTTGGCAAAGCCGCCGGAAGGGCCAGAATTTATGCCGACCCCCAAAAGGGGCGGCTGCTGGGTGCAGAGATTATGGCGCCGGCCGGCGAACACATGGCCCATCTTCTGGCCTGGGCCATGGGGGCGAATTTGACAATCAAAGAGATTCTGGGCATGCCCTTTTACCACCCCGTACCTGAAGAGGCCCTTCTGGATGCTTTTCTCCAGATCGCCGCACAGATCAATGCGCCTGTGCCCATGCCAATCCTGGAAAAAATGATGGGCAGGCCCCATGGGGAATAATAAAACTGACCTGGTTAACCGGTTTCTGTCCGATGCCAAGTCCAGAGCTCAAACCCAGGATATTGACATGCTGGTTTTTGGTAACGAGGCGGCAGACCTGGATTCCGTGGTGTCAGCCATTGGCCTTGCCTGGGTGTTGGAAAACGGCAAAAAGCCCTGTTCAGCCCTGCCTTTGATTCCCATTAAAAGAGACGATTTCCGCCTGAAAACTGAAAGCCGGTGGGTGCTCTCGCAAACAGGCATTGATGCTGAACCCCTTTTTTTCCTGGACGATGTCCTGCCGTTGGATACACTCATGTCCCGGGTCAGGGGGCTGGCCCTGGTGGACCATAACCGGCTGGCAAACGGTTTTTCAAAATACGAAGAAAAAGTCAGGTTGATCATGGATCACCATGAAGACTTGAAGCTGTACCCCAATGCCCTGGGCCGGATTGAACCTGTGGGTTCCTGCGCCACCCTGGTGGGCGAAGACCTGATCAATGGTCGTGGGGGGGGCGCTGCAGGGGAAATTCCCGGGAATCTGGCTGCCCTTTTGCTCGGGGCCATTCTGATTGATACGGTCAACCTTGACCCCAACGCCGGACGGGCAACCCCCAGGGACCATGCCGTGGCAACGCATCTGCAGTCCATCGCCGGCCTGGACACAGACGGTTTTTACCAGGGAATCCGCGCAGCCAAATCAGACATCCGGGATATGAACACAAGGGACCTGCTCAGACGGGACTGCAAGACATTCCAATTCAACAAGGTAACCTGCACCGTTGCATCGGTGCCTTTGGCCCTTGAACAATGGATGAAAAGGGACATGGGCCTTGCCAACGGCATTGAAACCTATGCAAAAGAAATGCAGGCAGATATTCTGATGACCATGAACACCCAGCGTATCCCTGAATTTTCACGGGGGATTGCAGTGTTCTGCAAATCCCCCCTTCTTTTTACAACCATCTCCGCCATGCTGGCATCCAACCTTGACCTGGAAATAATCCCCCCGCCCCAAGGCTTTGACTGCGGCGGGGTTCACTTTTTCCGCCAGGGCAACCTGCGCCTGTCCCGAAAAAAACTTGAGCCGATGCTGGATAAATATTTTTCAAAACTTGAACAACCTTATTAGCCTGCCCGGCAAAACATGGTGTTAAAAGGATCAGGCCCTGGATATATATTTTCTGGTTTCGGTGTTGACCTTGACCATCTCCCCGTTTTCAAGATATTCAGGCACCTGGATTTCAACCCCGTTGGAAAGGGTGGCCGGTTTTGTCCGGGCTGTAGCGCTGGCCCCTTTGACGCCCGGAGCGGTTTGTGTGATTTCAAAAACAAGGGAAGCGGGAATTTCAATGGCCACCAGATTGCCGTCAATGAACATGCCCACAATATCTTCCATGCCGTCGGTGAGCCAGACCAGCTCGTCTTCAATGCTGTCTTCGGCAATCATATACTGGGCATATTCCACACTGTCCATGAATACATGCAACGCCCCGTCCGGATAGAGGTACTGGACAGGTTTTCTTTGCAAGTCCACACCATCGAGCATATCATTGCCTTTGTATGAGGCTTCATATTTCTGCCGGGTCTTGATACTGCTGAACCTGACCTTGTAAAGGGTGACAGCGCCCCTTGCCGACGGGGTTCTTACATCAATGTGTTTAACCAGATACGGTTCACCGCTGATCTCCACCACCTGGCCTTTTTTTAAATCACATGCTTTTGGCATACGAGCCTCTCCTAATAATAAAACCTTCATTGCGTTTACAAAGTTTACGCTCACGGTCAGACCACAGACTTTTTTGCCTGTTTACCAGCACAAAGGGTTTAAAGCAAGGTTTTATATGAAACTGGAGACAAGATACAGGAAACAAGAGGGCGAAGCGCCTGGGGCGCCCATTTCAGCCCCGCATTGTCGGTGTCTTTAGTCTCATTGCAGTGGCCAACGGCTAGCCTTTGCTGTTGATGGCGGCCTCAATATTCAAAATCTGTCCTTAATGGACTGAATCGCTTCATCTGCCGCGTCCTTGAGATCCGTGTGGGACAGGATCGCCTTTTGGGCCGCAATCCAGTTCAGGGTATCAGGTGTACCGATTTCACCCAGAGTATACAGAACATCACCCTGAACAGCCACAGCCAGGGTGCTGAATGCATCAATTAGAATTTTTTCCAGATCAGCGCACAGGGCTGGTGCTTTCTCAGCAAGGGCTTCCACCACCACCATGGCGCCTAAACGCACGGACCAGGTTTCGTGGAGAAGAAGTCCGGAAAATCCTTTGAACAACCGGTTGGACCCGAGCATCTGCTCGGTGATCCACGCTGCCCGGCCATCCTCCAGTATGGTTTTCAGGGCCATGGTATCCAGGTCCATGCTCTCCTTGTTGACGATCATGTCCACAATTTCTTCTTCTGCCACTGCCCCGGTCCATCGGGTATCATCATCCAGAATCAGGCAGGGGGCGGACATCACCTTGTCTTTCCGGGCTTTTTCAGGAAACAGGGATCCGTCAATGATGTGAAGATGGATTTTTTCACAGGCAGCTGCCAGGGGGATGAGCCGCTCAACCATCCCCGGGCAGTGGGGGCATTGCAGGGCAATATACAGGGTCAGCCGGCAGGGCACTTCGATATGGTTCAAGATTTTTCGGATACCGTCCTCCGGATCAGGTTTGTCAAGGGCGTCCAAGCTTTTTAGAAAAGGTGACAATTCACGTTCCAGGGGCAGGGCTGAATATAAAATATTGTTTTTCAGGAAAAACCCGGGCAGGTCCGCAGGTTGACTGCTGTCTGTCCAGGATATGGACGCCGATATCTCCTGCCATTGGCGGACAAACGCCTCGAATCTTTTTTGCTCGGGATGTTCTGTGTCTGCAATGCTTAAGGCCGGGCGTCCCAAAGGCGTCCAGGCCCTGATCTGTTCTTGGGTTATGTTGTCCATAACTGGCCTCCGGTTGGATTGGGTGGGTTACCTGTATCGTCTGGTATTTATCAGAATCCGGGTTTTAAATTAAGGATAAATCATGTACATAATGACTTGACACTCAATAAACAATTCACGGACAGGATCCATGAAATACATAGCAGATCTGCATATCCATTCAAAATATTCCCGGGCCACGGCCAAAAACCTGGACCTGGAGCATATTTACCTCAACGCCCAGATTAAAGGCATTACCCTGGTGGGCACAGGGGATTTTACCCATCCTGCCTGGATCCAGGAGATTGAGGCAAAGCTTGTGCCTGCCGAACCCGGGCTGTTTGCATTAAAAAATGAGATTGCAAGGCAGATTGACGCCGACGTGCCGGCTCCGTGCAAAGGGCCTGTGCGTTTTATCCTCCAGGCTGAGATTTCCAATATATATAAGAAGGACGAAAAAGTCCGCAAAAACCATAACCTGATCTATATGCCGGATCTGGACACGGCAAAGAAGTTCAATGCCCGCCTGGATGCCATCGGTAACATCAAATCCGATGGCCGCCCCATTCTCGGGCTGGATGCCAGAAATCTGCTGGAGATCATGCTGGAAACGTCTGCCCAGGGTTTTTTTGTCCCGGCCCATATCTGGACACCATGGTTTTCCATGTTCGGGTCCAAATCCGGATTTGATACCATTGAGGAATGCTTTGGTGATTTAAGTTCCCATATTTTTGCCTGTGAGACTGGCTTGTCATCAGATCCGCCCATGAACTGGCGGGTGAAAAATCTGGACAGGGTCCGGCTGATATCCAACTCCGACGCCCATTCCCCTGGATTTTTGGGCCGCAATGCTTCGGTGTTTGATACGGACCTGGCCTTTGGCGCGGTGCGGCGTGCCCTTAAAACCCATGATCTTACAGCCTATAGAGGCACCCTGGATATGTATCCCCACCAGGGAAAATACCACTATGACGGCCACCGCAAATGCGGGGTATGTCTCAATCCAGATGAGACTGCGGCTTTGGGCGGGATTTGCCCCCAATGCGGGAAACCTCTGACCCTGGGCGTGCTTTACCGGGTCCGGGAACTGGCTGACAGGCCTGATGGGTTTAAACCTGAAAACCGGCATCCCCATTCCTATGTGGTGCCCCTGGCAGATATTTTATCCCAGATTTTTGGGGTGGGTCCCAATACCAAAAAGGTGAAAACCCATTATGATAAAGCGGTCAATGCCCTGGGGCCGGAGCTTGCAATACTCACACAGCTTTCACCTGAAATCATTGAACATGCCGGTGTGCCTTTACTGGCCCCGGCCATACAAAAGATGAGAGACGGGGATATCCACATTGACCCGGGGTATGATGGTGAGTATGGAACGGTCAATATTTTTACCCCGGAGGAAAAAGCCCATATCCAGGGAGAAAAAAGCCTGTTTACCGGCCCTTTGCCCCTCAAAAAAGCAAAAACAACGGTCAACGCACAGTTCTGCCGTCAAAAGCCCCAAAGCAAAGATGCGGCATTGCCTTTACCTGAAAAAAAAGAGACCGCGGCATCTGTTGCCCCCGGACATATCCTGGACGGGCTGAACCCGGAGCAGGAGAGGGCGGTTAAATCCGAATCAAGGGCCGTGGTGATCCAGGCCGGGCCGGGCACGGGGAAAACCCGTACCCTTACGGCCAGAATTGCCTGGCTGCTCCGGGAAAACCTGGCCGCTCCTGAAAACATCCTGGCCCTGACCTTTACAAATAAGGCGGCAGGCGAACTTGTCGGCCGGATTGAGTCCTTTATTCCCCAGGGCGGGCAACTTGTGACAGCAGCTACCTTTCACGGATTCTGTCTTAAACTGCTTAGGCGGTATTCAGATTTCAAGCGGGGGCTCATGGAGGATGACCTGCGCCTTGAGGTGCTGGGACTGGCCTTCAAAGCCGTGACAGGCGAAAAAAAGGTGCCCCAGAAAACAGTGTTAAAACTGGATGCCTGGATCAGCCGGCAAAAGCAGCAATTAAAGGAGCCTTACGATGAAGATTTGGGTGACGCCGCAAACAGCAGTAAAGACGGCTTTCATCCGGTCTGGCCCGGGGTGTACGAAACCTATGACCAGATGCTTCAAGAACGCGGCCTGGCAGATTTTGAAGATTTGATTTTCATCTGTTTCAGGCTTTTTTCCAGGGATGCGGACCTGCTTGAACAGGTGCGTCACCGGTATAAATTTATTTTTGTGGATGAGTACCAGGACCTGAACCTGGGCCAGTACAGGCTGGTGCGGCTTCTTGCACAAAACAGCCACATTTTCGTGATTGGTGACCCGGATCAGTCCATCTACGGATTCAGGGGATCGGACAGCCGGTTTTTCAAGCGGTTTGAACAGGATTTCCCCGGGTGCGAACACATACGCCTGCGCCGGAATTACCGGTCCACCCAGACCATTCTGGACGCCTCTTTTCAGGTGATTTGCACCGGTGATGACCTAGGAAATGAGGCGCGTAAAATTTTTGCAAGCCTTGACGGCACGCAAAAGATTTCGATCAATGAAACTGCCAGCGAAAGTGCCGAGGCCGTTGCCGTGGGAAAGATCATTGAAAAAGGGGTAGGGGGGCTCTCTTTTCTGTCCATGGACAAGGGCACGGGCCCGGACCCCGGAACAGACAGGGAATATGCCTTTTCCGACTTTGCCGTTCTCTACCGCACCCGGCAGCAGGCCCTGGCCTTTGCCCGGGCCTTTGAGAAGGCCGGTATCCCTTTTCAGACTGCGGACCGGGAACACTGGGCCGACATGGCCGGCATAAAAGAGGTGCTGGCCCTGGTGCGGATTTTTCTTGGTCGCGGCAGTGACGCAGACCGGCAGCAGTTTGCACCATTTTTACCCGGGATGGCCGCATTTTCAGCATCCCTGAACACGTCAGCGCTTCTTGATACCTTGGGGGGCTGGCTGGATATCAAGGCCCTGGGCCAAAGAGATGAAAAACTGGCATCGGCATGGCAGCGGCTCAAGGCACTGGCAGGCCGGTA
>NZ_JBFXHE010000054.1:0-16685 GCF_050177295.1 Desulfobacter sp. | reverse complement strand
GAATGCAGGAAGAATGATTATGTTACGCTCATATTATAAAGCAGGGCGTTGGAACTGCCTGAAACAGATGGCAAATACGCACAATCCAGTGCCAGCGGCATGACCGGGAAAATGGGAATACGCCCGACATCACTATTCTGCCGGGAATGACGGCAACAGTTACCGCACCCCCTGGATATTCCCGAAAAACGGGAATTGTTGACGGTTTCCGATGTTAAGAAGATTGTTTTTTTTGGCGAACAGACCGAAGCGGTTTATGTCGAGATGTCCAGGGAAAAAATGGCTGCCCTCGGGATCACCCGGGAAGAAATTTTCGATGCCTTGCGTGCCAAAAACCTGCCTGTGGATGCGGGAAAAATTCGAATCGGCATTGAATATATCCCGGTCAACCCGACAGGAACGTTCAACTCGGAAAAAAATTTTAACGAACTTTTTATCGCCAGCCGGAAAGGCAGGCTTGTTTATTTAAAGGATGTTGCTAAGGTTTGCCGTGAATACGCGGACCCGCCCCAGACAATTTTAAGGTTCAACGGTCGTCCGGCCATAGGTATTGCCATTTCCACCGCTTCAGGCGGGAATGCCGTGGTCATGGGGAGTGCGGTCAAGGCCCGTATTGAAGAACTGATGCAACAAATTCCTGTACGACATTGCCCTGCAACGCATATCTTTGGGTGCGCTTATCATTGCACTGGGCATGCTGGTGGATAATGCCATTGTGGTGGTGGACGGCATGAAGGTGCGCATGGAACAGGGAATGGAGGGATTAGAGGCGGCAAAACTGGTTGTGGCCCAGAATGCCGTTCCCCTGCTTGGCGCCACAGCCGTGAGTGTTTTATCCTTTGCCGCCCTTGGCACCATGCAGAACCTTACCGGTGAGTTTACAGCCTCCCTCTACTATGTAATTCTCATTTTCCTTGCATTAAGCTGGCTTGCTGCGGTGACCACTGCACCGCTTTTAACCAGGCAGTTTGTTATGGGAAAACGGCTTAACCACCGGGATGAAGACGGGAAATCCACGGAAATGAAAGATCCGTACGGCGGCAAGGTTTTCCAGGCCTATCGCAGACTGCTTGTGGCGGCCATGCGGTTTCGCTGGATCACCATCTCGTTTGCGCTGGGATTGTTCTTTCTTTCAATTTACGGTTTCCGGTATGTGGATAACATATTTTTTCCACCCTCCACACGTTCCCAGTTTTTTATTGAGTGCCAGTTCCGCGAGGGCATCCACATCCGCGAAACCGAAAAAGGGGTGGCACGCATAGAACAATATCTGCGGGGTATTTACGGTGTCACGGATATTGCCTCGGCTATAGGTTCGGCCCACTCCAGGTTTATGCTTACCTATAATGTGCCCATGGATATTGGTCCGCACTATTGCAGTGTGCTTGTCGGGGTGAAGGATTATGCCGTGATCAAACAGATTCTGAACCGGGTATAGAACGATCTTGAACAGATGCTGCCCGATGCGAGCGTCAACGCAAGGCGGCTCAACATCGGCCCGGGTAATGGCGGCAAGATTCAGCTTCGAATCAGCGGCCCTGATCCCGATTGTCGCCCGGGCACCAGCCAAAGAACGCGGCACTATGGAGGATATGCGGGATATCCAGATATTCAGCCCCACGGCCGGCAAAAGCATTCCCCTGGCCCAGGTGGTAGACGGCTTTGCCACAGAATTTGAAAACGCCCGCATTTCCAGACGCCAGCGCCGCAGTATGATTACCCTGCACTGCGATCCCCGCACAGAACTGCCCTCCGTTCTCTTCCACCGGATCAAGCCAAAGGTGGAGCAGTCCCTTGATGTTGACTATACATCATATCTTGGAAAAAAATCTGGTACCATTACGGCAGATACCATCCCAGTGCTTTACGATGACATGATTCCGTTAAAGGGAATGCCGGGATATTTTCTGGCCTGGGGCGGGGATGCTGAGGACAGTTCCGATGCCGGCAATCAACTTGGAAGCGGCATCCCCCTGTTCTTCGGGGTCATGGTGCTGGTTGTGATCGGCCTGCTTTTGTTTAATCAGCCCTTCGGGTTTATGGCCATGCTGGGTTATATGAGCCTTTCAGGCATGTTGATCAAGAATGCCATTGTCCTCATTGATCAGATCGATATAGAAATTAAAAGCGGCAAAACGCGTTTTCAGGCTGTGGTTGATTCCGGGGTAATGAGAATGCGGCCGGTCATGCTGGCATCTTTGACGACCATGATGGGAATGATTCAGCTGTTCACGGATGATTTTTATGCATCCATGGCCGTCACCATTGTGTTTGGACTGGGATTTGCCACTGTTCTGACGCTGGTTGTCGTACCAACACTGTATACTACGTTCTTTGGGATTAAATACAAGCCGAGCAATTAAGGAAAAAATCAATTACACAGGGAAATTAATTATGCTGTCCCGATATGAAATAATCTACAGGAAGGTAGTCCTGATGCTTGTTTGGGTTGCCCTGATCTTCGTTCCTGTTGCCCATGCAAAAAGCATTCAGATAGGCATCCTGTACGATGGTGATTCCGCGCAGTCCGCAAGACTGAAATCAATATTTGTCAAAGAACTTCAAAGCATAACCAATGATAGGTTCAAGTTGAGCTTTCCGGCCGGTTCATCGCTCAGCGGCGGCTGGAATACAGAACAGATCAACCAAGCCTTTGACCGGTTGATGGCTTCAGACAAGGTGGATATGATTCTGGTTCTGGGTAATGTCTCGTCATACGAGGTGTGCAAACGGAGCAATTTCACTAAGCCAATTTTCGCTGCCAATGCGGTTATCCCAAAATTGAAGGTTATTTCGTCAGACAGCGGGAAAAGTGGCATCTACAATCTGAACTACCTCAATGCAATGAGAAATCCGGACAGGAAGTTTCAGCTTTTGTTCAAAATGGCTCCTGTTAAACAGATTGCTGTTATTGTTGATGGCTTTACCATGGCGTCCATTCCGGAATTGAATGAATTGATCCATTCAATAGCTAAAGCTCATAATCTGGATGCTGAGATCGTGACAGTAAACGAATCTGCCAGGGAAGCGGCTGCAAAAATATCCGGAAATACCGATGCCGTCCTGATAGGCTCCCTGCCCCGGCTCACCGATGATGAATTCCAAAAACTGGCAAAAAATCTGATTGCCCGGAAGCTGCCCAGCTACTCATGTCAAGGACCGTATGATGTTGAAATGGGAATTATGATAAGCACTGTTCCCAAAAATCACCAAGTCTGCCTGGCCCGAACTGTTGCAGCCAACATTTTGGAGGTACTGAACGGTGCTGACCCAGGGCAGATGCCAACCGTCTTTACATCGGAAGAAAAAGTCACAATCAACATGGCAACGGTCCGGGCCATTGGTATTGCACCCTATTGGGATCTTCTCACCGGGGCGGAACTGATCAGCGATGGAACCGGTAATGTGGAACGCAGGCTCAATATCACTATGGTCATGGAAGAGGCGCTGGCAGCGAACCCGGATCTTGCCGCCGGGAATCAATCTGTGGAAGCTGGAATTGCCAAAGTGAAGGAAGCACGGTCATCGCTATTGCCCCAAATAGACGTAAATACCAGGACAGCCCTTGTGGACGGAGACCGGGCACTTGCCTACTCCGGCATGCTGCCTGAACGCCGCTGGACGGTGGCTGGAAAATTCGCAAAGGCCGGGAGTTCATTCCCGAAAAAACAAAAGAGGGGATGCGGTATCGAACAAACTGTGGGGAGCTTCTGGACATCGGAAATGTTCCGGAATGACCACCACGGGAGAGCCGGATTCTAACCCGGGTACGCCTACAATAAAGTATGAAAATGGTACAATGCCGCATAAATTTTTAGAATCAGGCAAATCCAATTTCGAATAGGGATATTGCAGACGGTATTCAGAAGGCGATTTTCACCATTGTAAAGCATAAAGACTGATTGACGCGGTTTGGGTTTAATTATATTAAGGATGCCATGGGGCTTTTGAATAAAATTGTGTCAGGCGGACAAACAGGAGCAGATCGTGCTGCTTTGGATTTCGCCATAAAATTCAATGTTCCCCATGGCGGATGGATTACCAAAGGCCGGAGAACGGAATCCGGGCCATTGCCCGATTTTTACAATTTAAAGGAGATGGATACCAGGGATTATCCTGCCCGGACCCGGCAAAACATACTTGATTCCGACGGCACGGTGATCATTGCCAGGGGGCCTTTAACAGGCGGCTCATACCTGACCTATGCGTTTGCACGGAAAACAGGCAAATGGGTCTGCAGAATAAATCTGCTGGAACAGGATATTTTTGAGGCGGCATTGATCCTTCACGCCTTCATCCTGGACCAAGGGATCCTTGTACTTAATGTCGCAGGCCCAAGGGCCGGCCATGACCCTGATATCTATTACGACGTTAAATCCATTCTGACAGCCGTACTGTATCTGGATTTCCTTGAGATGGAAGAAGATTTATGGCATGCTGATCAGATGATTGATGCAGGTTTCGATTTTCCGAAATCATTTATTAGCATAAAACAGGCCGTAGAGGCCCTTGAACAAAGCCTGACGCTTAGGGGAAAGACCCTGATCGCCAGAAGTCAAGCGCATCAGATGGCTGGCATCTATTTTACCCTTCTTGAATATGTGCGGTTATCTCTTAAACTGGATAAAAAAAATTCAAACCTGTTCAAGTTTCTTTCCAAAGGAAGGACTCTTAAAGAATACACGCCTGAAGATGCGGTTATGGAACTTTTAAAAAAACTTAAAACCAGATTGTCCAAAAAATTTCAGTTCCGGGTGGTGTCTTCATGATCCCATTAAGAGATGAACAGGAAACAGAAGCCTCGCCGGTGGCAACCTATACCATTATTTTTATCACCAGTCTGGTTTTTGTCTGGCAGATGATTACGGGAATAGATGATCAGGCAGTTGCTTACACATTCGGCTTTGTCCCTGCAAAATACACCATGGCGCAGATGGCGGCTTATTTTTCCCGGCTGAATAAACTGTCATCACCTTTTACCTATATGTTTCTGCACGGCGGTTTCTGGCATTTGATCGGAAATATGTGGTTTCTGTTTATTTTCGGTGACAATATTGAACAGGAGTTGGGGCCGTTTCGGTTCACCGTTTTTTATCTGGTTTGTGGACTCCTTGCCGCGGTTTTCCATTTTCTGCTCAACCATTCATCTGCTGTACCAACCATTGGTGCAAGCGGTGCCATTGCAGGGGTTATGGGAGCCTATTTTCTTCTTCATCCGGGAAATAAAATCCTCACTCTGATCCCTGTGCTTATTTTTCCTTTGTTCGTCAGGATCCCTGCGTTTATTTTTCTGGGGATCTGGTTTTTTCTTCAATTCATTAACGCCACAGGGCAGGGTGGCGGTGCCGGCATTGCCTGGTGGGCCCACATTGGCGGTTTTCTTTCGGGCATGGCCCTTATTGGCATGAACACCAAACTGCCCAAGACCGGGTTCAGGGAAAGAATTGACAGATACACCCGCAAAAAACGCAGTCCAAGGCTTCAGGTCATCACCCCCGGGGAAGGCCCGGCAGGCGGATCTGACCTTTACGGCACCATTGCACTGACGTCCCTTGAAGCACTCACAGGGACTAAAAAACTTGTCACCATCCCCTGGGGGTTCAGAAAATCCGTTTACCGGGTGGTGGTGCCTGCGGGTATCCGGCATGGGTCCATGCTGCGGCTTAAGGGGATGGGGAAATTCTTACCAGATATGCCCCCAGGCGATCTTTTGCTGCGTGTAAACATTAAAAATGCCATTTAAAACAGAACGTATCCATCCAGCTTATTCAGAAAAGAAGGGCAACCAGCCTGTTTTCAAACGGAATAACCGGTCACTATTACCAGAACGAGGCCGGGTTAAGAAATAAGGATAAAAAACAAAAAGAACAGACCGCTTTCCGGATACGATTGCGATTCCGGAAAAGCGGCCTGTATTAATTTAAATAAACTGCCAGGCAGGTTAATCAGTACCCGTTGCCACCCTCCATCAGGGCAGTTAATTCTTTTTGAATACAAAAATAGATATCATCGTCGCTGCCGTAGATATCAATGACATCTTTGTGGTTGATCAATGTTTCAACCACAAATGCCGTCAGGTAAAGGCTGGCAATATTCGGGTTTGAAACCAGGGCTCTGAACGGGGCTACTGCATAGTCAATATCAAAATCCTCGGCCCGGCACAGAGTATCTAAGCAACGCACAATCTGGTTTTCCACACTGGATTTGCTCACGGTTTCAATGAGCCCGGTCTCAATGAGTTTCATGGAAACTTTGTTACTGAATGAATCAATGTTCTCCCGGATAGTGCTGATGGTTTTAATTCTTTCCCGCTCCTTGGAAGACTCAATCTTGGAAAGAAGCTTGGATTCCCTGTTCCCGGTGTAAAACATTTTTGCCATTGATTTATCCTTAAAATAAATAAGCCATTATTATGAAAAAAAGATTATATGACAATTTAGTTGTTATTTTCAAGCATAATTCAGGCCTTGGCAAAAAAACATACTGGTTTGTATAAATTCCTGATCTTGTTCATAAACCGAGATCAAATCTTGAACCGGTTTATCATCTCCTCTAATTCCCCTGCCAGGTTTGACAATTCCCCTGCATTTGTCATGACCTGCTGACTGCCTGTTTTCATTTCATCTGTTGCCTTGCTCACATCACTAATGTCTTTGGTCACTTCGCCGGCCACACCGGATACCTGGTTCACACTCTCATTGACGCTGTCAAGTCCCTGGGCCGCATGGCTGACATTATTTGCAATTTCCTGGGTAGTGGCGGACTGTTCTTCAATAGCCACCGCCACAGAACTGACAATCGAGTTAATTTCATTAATGATTTCAACAATGGCTTTTATGGCGCCCACCGAGTCACCCGTAGTGGCCTGAACCCCTGAAATCTTGGAACTGATTTCCTCTGTTGCCTGGGCTGTCTGCTGTGCCAATGCTTTGATCTCCCCTGCGACTACGGCAAAGCCTTTACCGGCTTCCCCAGCCCTTGCCGCTTCAATGGTGGCATTTAATGCCAGAAGATTGGTCTGTTCTGAGATTTCTGCAATGGTATCCGAGACTTTGCTGATCTCCAGAGCCGCAGCACCAAGCGCATCAACTTTGTGCAGAACTGTTTTTGCTTTTTCCACGGCACGGGAGGTGGTCTCATTTCCGGTGGAGGTATTATTGGACAGCTCCTGAATCGTTGCTGTCATCTCTTCAGTTGCAGATACAATCATCTGAATGTTTGCAGTCATTTCTTCTGTGGATATTGCCACATGGGTTATCTTTTCATTCATTTCCCGGGCAGCCGATGTGACCTTGGTTGATTTCCCGGCAGTGGTTTCAGCATTTGACGAAATTTGTCCGGAAATGGCTGACAGTTCAGCCGAGGCCGTGGTAAGCGTTTGGGTGCCTGTCATAATGTCATTGAACATCTGCCGCAGATGTGAAGACATCATATTCAATGCCTGGGCAAGTATGCCGATTTCATCTTTCTGATCAATATCAAGGGTCTGTGTCAAATCACCATCAGACATTTTTCTGGCCATGTCCACGCCTTTTTTGATGGGGATGGTGATTGATCGGGCCATGAACATAGCAAGCAAAACAATCAAAAAAATTGAAATCAGCACTATAATTCCAATATGTATTTTTATAGACTGAATGGAACTGAATGCCTCTGCTTCGTCGATTTCAACTAAAAGCCCCCAGAGGGTTTCACCCGCCTTGATCGGAGTATAGGCAGACAAAACCGGTTTCCCGTTATAGTCGATTATACTTTTTTTCCCGGTTTCCCCTGAAAGGACACTACCAGATGCCTGGGTATCAACTTTGCCCTTTTCAGGGTTGGCAAAAGAGGCGGCAACCGTGTGATTGTCCGGATCAAGATATGAATCTGAGCGCATGAGTTTATCCTGCCCCACCAGATAAGATTCGCCGGTGGTACCCATACCGCTGCGTTCTGTCATTATTTTGTTGATGGCATCAATGGAGAGCTGAAAAGCAAGAATGCTTATAGTTTTACCGTTTTCTTTGATGGGGGCTGCCAGGAACTGGGCCGGTGCATTGGCAGAAGGCGCATATGGACGCATGTCGGAGATGGTGATTCTACCGTTTTGGGCTGCCTGCCATACATCCCGCAAGGACGAATCAATCCCTTGTGCGCGCTGGCCGAAATCAGCCTCTTTGGTGACGGTAAAATAGGTGTCTCCATGTACGGGATCAAGCAGGAAGACATCATAATAACCATATTGTTCCATATAGTGTTTGAAAATTTCAAAATAGATATCGTGAACCTGTTTATATGAATCCGGCGCATCATACACCCCGCCGGTTTTTCCAACAAAACGGTTTGACTGTACCCCGCCTGCTGAACTAAAGGCCTGGCCCATGGCTTTGGCCGCACTTTTTGTAAATGGATTGTTTGCAAGCACCTTGATATCGCCGATCCTCTCCTGGAAAAAGTCCTCAATCTGGCACTTCTTTATTTCCCTGACAGCTTCCAATTGATTGAAAGCCGAACGTTCCAATGCTTTGGTCGACAGATGAATGGAAATCATGCCCAGAATTCCCAACGGAATAATACCCACAGCCAAAAACGAACAAATCAGCTTGACACCTATTTTAATATCCTTAACTCTCTTCATTTATCCATTCCCCATTGGGTAATATAAAACATACAAATTTGTATATTTTATATAATTTTATTTATAAAATAGTATTATTATGCGGGCTTTTATTACACAAAAAGAATGCAAATCAAAAGTTATTTTTTGATTTGCATTCTTTTTTGCCATTTATTTATAGCTGGGCGGGATCTGTGCGCAAAAAAAATAGAACCCTAACCCCTTGTCAAAAAAAATGGTTATGAATATGGCCTCTCGTCGGATTTTTCGCCCAGAATGGAGGTCTTTACCTTTTCAATGTTGTTAAGGTAAGAGGGGTATAAAGTTAGATAAAAGGAGAGGGGCCGAGAAAAGTTTCTACCCAGAATCCCGTCCACAAACAATCTGCTGATATGATGCTCATGACGCAGCATGTTCTGGGCCTGGAAAAATATTGTCTTTTCTTCCGGCGTCATTTCTGAAACCACATGGATTAATGAGGATTGGGCCCGGGGCAGGTACATCCAGAAATAAAACAAATCCAGGGCATTGATGATGATAAGTGTTGCCAAATCCCGGACTTCCGAGTTCTTGTTATCTAAAAGCATGTTTGAATTTTCTAAGATAGTCAGTTCTTCTGTTTCAGGAAACAGCATAATCAGTTTGGAATAAATATCAAAAAGCTCTGATATTTTTTTACGGATATTTTGTTTTCGAAGACGTGTATAAACAGACCGGTCAGCCGCAGCTTCAATGAATCCGGCTACAATATCAGATGCACCTTTTGAAATGATGGCTGCCCACTTCTGAAGAACCCCGTTAACATTTGGAACATTGAAAAAGCATAGGACAGCGCCTATGCCTGCACTGATCACAACCGCAACAGGAATGGAAAGAATGCTTCTGAAAAAATTGCCGGTAACAGCCCCTTTGGGCAGCCCTCTGAAGAAATTATGGGTGGAAAGATAGATACCGTTGGCAAGGCCCATGACGGTATAAAGCGTCACAGGACCGTTATTCATGTTAATGCCCAAGGTGTTGTCCAAAAGAAGGGTTTTAACCAGGTAATCAAGAAGGGGGACTGAAAAACCCGTGAATAAAAGGGAATCCGCAAGCCTGTCCCAACTGACATAATCATTCCATTTTAATAGCGAGGCCCTTTTAATACCGCCTCCGCCGAGCACCGACTGTATCACATTTCTTATGCCGGTTATTCCAAACCAGACCACCGCCCCACAATAGGCTAGAAGCCACCAGTCTTTGGTCAGCATGAAACAAAGCTGGGCAGGAATAAATCCCAGAATAATTTTTAAAAAATTTTTCAACTTTGTATCAAGGTATTTCCAGTATCTTTTTGTTTCGCTTTTTTCATAAGAATCAATTGTGATGTCGGGTTGATGCATTCCCACACTTGTTTTGCCAAGGGTCACAATATTGCCGTTTGATATATTGTCCAATGAAAAAGGGCCTGCTATCCACTCTCTTTTTTTGGTGGACAGCAAGGTCCGTATGCCCGGAATCCAGGCCAATAAACCGGATTGGGATTCAGGTCGGGATATCGTGGTGCACAAGGAAGTCCTAACATTGACAGGTAAAATTATCCTTCCGTCTGTTTTGTTTTTAACTTTTCGTGAGACCCTGAAGGGCAGGGTGTCTAGAACGGCAAATCCCATTCCATAGGCCTGGCCGCGTTTTCCGGTTGAATCTGACCCGATTCTCAGCCTGATGGGCCGGGCATCAAACATATGTTTGAACTCATCAATATCATAGAGTATTTCAGACAGCGCTTTGAGCCTGTTTTCCTGCTGGTCGGTCACATGTTGTTTCACATCGGCAATAATTTTTGAAATTACCCGTTTTAACTTCAGAATACTGCCCTGGTTCACGGCTTTCTGAAGTTCATTGACAAGGGACATGGTCTCATTGTCCGCCGGGTTGTATTTTTTCATATTGATCATTTCAATTCTGGAGATCCGTCCACTGCTTTTATATAAAAGCTCAAGCACATCTTCAGGCCGAAGCCTGTCAAGGTTCAGGGTGATGCGAAAATCATCAAGCAGATTATCAATCTGATCCAGAAGTGAACAAAAAGAAACACAAAGCCTTTGGGGTGCGGTCTGTGTTTTTTCTTTAACATAATCACGAAGCCCGCTGAAGAAATGGTCTGCATCAAGATATTTACTGAGAAGGTCTTTGACCGTAACATGATTTAAAATTTTTGTCAGACGGACAATCTCTTCTTTATTTTCCTGAGCGTTATCCTTCTCTTTCAACGCAGAAATCTGTGTCTGAATAGCCTGGATAATTTCTGAGTAAATGAATTCACCAAGGTATTGGAGGCTTGGCTGCCCTGGAACGACAAACGTCTGGAATTCTTCAGCCTTAACAGGCATCATGGTTATACCAAGATCCCGGCACAGTTCAATACGCCAGGACTGGTTGAATCTGTCCAGCAGAAGATGAAGATAATCATTCTGGAAATTGACCAGGGCTCTTCCTTCCTGCATGAACTTTACAACCGGATCAGACGCCAGGAACCATAAAAATGATTCCAGATTAAGCAGTCCCCTGGACACCCAGATAAATGAGATATACCTGTCCCGGTGCAGAGACCAGAACTCAATGCCAATTCTCAGATCAATCTCCAGGATTCTTGCTGCTTCAATAAGCTCAATTGCACATCTGGGTTCTATATAATGATAATAAATCACTCTAAGCCTTCGAATGCCTTTGATCCAGGCATCCATGATCAGATGGGTGGGGCTTTTTCTGCCCGAGGTATTTGCATCGTGGACATGATCATCAAAGGTGATCTGATTCCATTCTTCGGGCATTTCAAGCAGATGATACTGATCAAGCAGGCGCCTGATAATTTTAGGCTTGCCAAATGCAGCCATCCTGAAATCATGGGCAAGTCTGAGCTGCTGGATAGAATTTCCCTTGGCCCGGACCAGATCTTTCATAATCTGCAGCAGCACCCGGGACGTATTTTTGGGCATGGGGCCGCCAACGGTATCCACAAGATCGTCCTTTAGCCCGGATAAGGCCTGAAGACGGCTTGTGATATTACCGCTTTCAATGGATTCCATGAGATTGACAATTGAATATGCTGTGCGAAGCCCCCTGGATTCTGCAAGCTCCTTGATTCCCAGGGGATGAAAAAAAGGATAGAGCAGCTTGCCTGTGTATCCCAGGGTTTTGGGTTCGTTATACACCGAGTTTACAATTTCAATGAGTTTGTAATCCCTCCGGTCAAAAAATATGGAATCAATGGCCTGCTGCATCAGAAAATCCGCCTTTATGTAAATCCAATAATTGTCAAAATCGGGCCTTTTGTTAGATTTGTGTTAGCATTCTAATATTTTTTTTAAATCAATGCCATATTTTTTCATCCGGTTCCAAACAAGGGATATTGAATGTTGTTGGACTATGGCATGAAGACATGATATTTTCAGCCCAATTTAAATTTTTTAAATTAAGACTGCTGATTTACCATGGTTTTAAAACCTGTGAGATGACCTATCATGACCAGACATAACAGCCTGAAAAATAAACTGATAATCGGAGGCATTGTTGCGGTTATGATTCCTTTTATCATCACCGGCACCATTATCTGTATTCAGCTGTCAGGCAGTCTGATAGAGATGGCGAAAGAAAAATCCCTTCACCTGTCAAACGACATTGTCTGGGTTATTGATACTTTTCTTGACACCAACCTTCGTATTGTCACGTCCATTGCCGCGGATAGGAATATAATTTATGCTTCAAAAACAGGCGATTACAAAATTGCCGTGCGTGAACTCAATGCAATATATAAAAGCATCCAACTGGATCAGACCACTATATTTCTGACAGATAAAAACGGAATCGTTAACGCTGACTTACGTTTCCCTCATCAGCAGGGCCTGGACTTATCGGGCCGGGATTATTTTATTAAAGCCCAAAATGGTGTGGCCAATGTGTCTGATCCGATTTTCGCCAAAGGAAATAGTGATTATAAAACCATTATTGTGTTTTGTGCACCCATTTTTGAGGATAAGACTTTCCTGGGCGTTTGCGGTCTGATTTTTACAACGGAATATCTTGCTGACATTATATCAAAAACAGCGATTGGAGAGGCGGGGTATGCCTATCTGCTCAACAAAGAAGGGCTGGTTCTGGTACATCCTGACCCTGATGTTGTCTTAAAACAAAACCTGTTCGAACTTCCTGCCACCCATGTGATCAAAGAGATCGTTAACAGCGGTCAGCCTGGAGTGGCATTTTATACCTTTGAGGGCCTGGAAAAAATTGCAGTTATCAACCAGGTGAAGCGCACCGGATGGACAGCAGCCTACACCCAGAACAGAGATGAAGTTATGGCGCCGGTGAACAGGCTTTTGAATTATATCTTCATCAGCGGGATTATTTTTGTGGTCATCACCATTATTATTATCATTTTTATTTCAGGTAGGATCAGCTCACCCATTCAGCAGATGATGGACACCGTCAGCCAGGTTACCCAATACTCCACAGAAGTTATTGTACAGATCGGACTTAACAAAAAAATTTTTTTTGCAAATCCCGCTTTTGAAAAAATTACCGGCATTAAAGTTGAGGATGCCATCGGCACTGTCCCCTCGCTTGCAAATAATGCCCGGATACCATCCCAGGCCATATGGAAGGAGCTTGAAGCGGGCAATGCATGGTCAGGCCACCTCGAATTCAAGGCAAAAGTTTCGAAAAATATTATCACCCTTGATGTTATGATTATCCCTGTACGAGATGGGCATGGCCGTATTCAGGGGTATCTGGAAATCGGCCGGGACGTTACCGACGAGCTGAGGTTTGAAAAAAGGATGAACCAGGCCCAGAAATTGGAGGCCATTGGCACACTGGCCGGTGGAATTGCCCACGATTTTAATAATATCCTAAGCATCATTTTGGGATATGCCGAGTTGTCGCTGCTTGCCAGTGGCATTGATCCCAATATTGAAAAAAATATACGTAAGATTATTCTTGCCTCGGAAAGAGCCCGAGAACTTGTTACCCAGATATTGAGTTTCAGCCGCCAGGGGGAAGTTGAACTGGTGTCTGTCAAGCTGGGCACAATTATCAAGGAAACATTGAAACTGCTTCGTGCCTCCACACCCTCTTTCATCACAATAGATTCATCCATTGTCAGCACCTCCTGCGTGTTTGCAGAACCTACACAGATTCATCGGGTGGTCATGAATCTGTTTACCAATGCGGTTCATGCCATCGGGGAAAATCCGGGCACCATTACGCTGACACTGCTGGATTTCATGGTGGACCGGGAATTTACAAAAACCCACCCCGGAATACACGAGGGCAAGCATCTTCTCCTTCGTATCACAGATACAGGGTGCGGTATGTCCTTGGAAACCATTGAACATATTTTTGATCCGTTTTTTACCACAAAGCCCAAGAAGAAAGGGACCGGGCTTGGGCTGTCTGTTGTTCACGGCATTGTAAAAAAAATGAACGGTATCATCACAGTTTACAGCCACCCTGGAGAAGGAACCATATTCAATGTGGTTCTTCCCGCCATTAAGGATGACGCACCTGGTTTCAGAGAAATCACCCCTTCCATAAAGCACGGAACAGAACGGATTGCCCTGATAGATGACGAAATTAATATTGCGGCTGCCATACAGTCCATTCTCATCAACTTAGGTTACCGCGTGACAGCGTTTACAGACAGTCTGCAGGCATTGTCTGCAATTCAATCCAGTCCAGATGAATTTGATCTCATTATCACGGATTATACCATGCCCGGCCTGACAGGCTTGGACGTGGTCAAAAAGCTTAGATCTGCCGGCATTCTTATCCCCGTCATATTGACGTCCGGCTTTTTAGGGAAAAATATAGAAGAATCGGCAAAAGAGGCAGGCATATCACAATTATTATATAAACCAGCCAATACATATCAGCTTGCAAATTCCATCCGTAAAGCATTGGAGAATTAAAGCCTATTGCAAAATTCAGTGCCCGGACTTCAGAAAGAAAAAACATACAGAATGATGAAGTGTCAAGGAAGAACTGTGAATTTAGGCTTGCAAATCCATGCGCAATAATATACTTTTCACCTGATTAAATGCCTGGGTGGCGGAACTGGTAGACGCAAGGGACTTAAAATCCCTCGCCCGCAAGGGTGTACGAGTTCAATTCTCGTCCCAGGTACCAAGAATATCAAGGCTTTCGGCGCTTAACTGGAAGCCTTTTTATTTTGGATTTTGGTCACTGTGCCCGAAATTGTGCCCAACTGATTTTTCAGATATTTTTCCTGTTTTCTGGCAGCTACCATCAGATCATCTTCGCTGACAATATTATAACGCTCAAAAACGGCTCTGGTTTTATGACCTGAAATCATCATGGCGACCCTTTCCGGGATGCCTGATCTGACCATATTTCTTACAGCGGTCCTTCGAAGATCATGGAAAATTCTTCCAGGAACACCTGCGGCTTTACATGCAGTTTTCCAGGACTTCCGAAAATCTTTTATCGGACCAGTCCCTGGTCTATTTGGAAAAACGTTTGGGATGATCTTATTTCCCCCCTTTTGGAGTTGTCGTTGGGTATTAAAAATCCCCATGAGTTCATCATCCAGATAAATAGTGCGGCCTTCCTTGTTTTTCGTTGTGCCTATTTCCAGGCACACTACCCTTTTCTCCAAATCTACATTCGACCATTTCAGCCCGGTGATTTCAGACACTCTCCAGCCGGATTTATATCCAAAAGTTACAAAACCTTTAAGATATTCGGGCAGGCAGGATTTAAGTGCCAGAAACTCATCATGCTCAAAGAATCCCGTTCGGACATTGTTTTCTTCCAGCATTGATATATGCGGAACCCTGTCAACAATCGGTGGTGTCTGCTGTGCTCCCAGATTCAACATGCATTTTAGGGCTGACAATTCCCGATTGACCGTTGCGTTAGATGCACCTTCATCAAGACGGTATTCAATGAATTTGTTGATTCTCGGGGTTGTAATCTGCGGAACACTAATCCGTTCAAAAACTTTTTTCAGGTGATTGACGCTTCTTTCAGCTTTTACAACCGATTTTTTCTGGTTGATCCGATAATCCCGCAAAAACGCATCGGCCAAATCTTCAAATAGGACCTTTTCAAACTGCACCCCAGAGACTTTGCCCTGGGCAATTTCACCCTCCCTTCTGCTCAAAAGTTTTTTGGCTACCATCTTTTTAGTGCTGTCGGAACTTTCCCGATAACACTTCCCTTGCCTGTAGTACTTAATCCAGTAAACATTTCCGCGCAGATAAACGCTTCCCATATATACCTCCATCGTGCCTTGACGGGCGCAAGATGAGGACAAACATGATCATAGCAGGCTTTGCCCTGAAAATCATGGTTTGCACCTGGTAAAAAAAAGCCCCCTTCCATACGAAGCTGTATTTAGGGGGGCCTCAACCCTAATTTTTACATTTGTTGCTTTGAATAAAATTTTCGATGTCTTGATAATCAATGAACATCTTTCTTCGAACTTGGACATAAGGTAGTTGTCCATCCCATATTTGATTTCGCCAAAACCATTC
This sequence comes from Desulfobacter sp., assembly GCF_050177295.1. Classification (NCBI taxonomy): domain Bacteria; kingdom Pseudomonadati; phylum Thermodesulfobacteriota; class Desulfobacteria; order Desulfobacterales; family Desulfobacteraceae; genus Desulfobacter; species Desulfobacter sp. The sequence goes on along the minus strand of NZ_JBFXHE010000054.1, from coordinate 551 downwards.
GGTTGCCCCGATCATGGAGACAAGCTCTTTGATCGAGTAGAGTCTTTTCCTGGGCACACTTTGGGCACAGTGGTCTGAAGATACTTGTCAATCCTCCATTTCGAGACGGAGCGGGGATAGACAATCCCCCGCTCCTTTGGTTAAAGTTAGGCGCTTTTTCTTTCTTGGCGGTATTTTGGCAGAATTTCTTCGGCAGCCTCCGCCATCCCCTCGGACATAATTACTGTTGCTTTGGGCTCTTCTGGCTGATTTGCCTCAACCTCTTTAAGCACCCGTTCGGAATACTTCTTGACGGATTCATGCTTCGGGTCTTCAGCAACCCCCAACTTTTTCATGATAGTGGCCTTGTAACGGAGGTCCCGTTCAAAACCGACAGCATCCCGCTTTAATTCTCTGGCAATTTTAACGGTAGTGCCACTTCCCAGGCGGGCGCATTCCCATTTTCCCGGTTTTAAAAAAGCCTATCTTTTAGTGCAAAAAGCATGATATTTTTTGCTAAACTGAAACAATCAAAAAAATGGACTGTGCTGATGAAAAAAGCGGAAGATTGC
>NZ_JBFXHE010000053.1:0-17801 GCF_050177295.1 Desulfobacter sp. | reverse complement strand
TCATTTTCAATCCTTTATTTACAGCTTATTAACATAAGACCATTTTTTCAAATTTTTGTACAATAGAAGTAGGGTGACATTCAATAGCTTCTATAAAGCCAACAAAATAGAAAATCAGCAGATACTTGGTAGAAAGTTATCCAAGATAACTTGGCATGATTTGAGTCAAATGTTTAATGATTTTTCATGCAATCTCCCTGTGGAATCTGAGAGGCCAGGTTGACTATTTAATGAAGATTCAATAAAATACTTAGGAAAATAAATTTATAAAACGTCAACCACTTGACCGCAATACCGAATCTCCTTTGGTATTGAATGAAACCATGGAACATCTGGGAGATAAACATGAAAATCATGCAAGTCAGTAGAATGAAAGCGCTGAACAAGGACCAGCAAAACGCCTTCCATGCTGAATTAGAACGTTTCTACGCCGCACCGCCCAAGGATTTGATAATTGTCGCGGATTATGTTGCAACAGATCAGTCCCGTTCCTTCACGCTGCTTGAAGTTCCGGATCTTGAGCGGCTTCATGAAATTAACCAACCGTTTACTCCGTTTGTGGATTATGAAATTTTTGAAGTCAGACCGGCCACCGACAAATAGACCAAAGGAGAAAAAAGTGACCACAACCTTGTCCCGGCTAACCCGGCAATATCCTGCACTGCCTCCAGCTGTTGTAATGAAGACTGCCCTTTTATCCATCGGAGTTCGCTTCGACCCCTTGATGGTTGAAGCCGCCCGGACAGCTCTTCCCGATTTTCGACCCCATACTCTGCCGGACGGATCCAAGGTTCAGGTGCCTTATTTAATGAAACTGGAAAACGGATCTCTTGTCAGACTGCGGTGCAGTGAAGAGAGCCCCTTCACGATTAAACATCAGGAAGGACTCTCTTTTCTGCTTCTCGACGAAGGGGCGCCTTTCATTCAATTTTCTTTTGCCAATCGTCCTATATGGCACGACCAGACTGCATCGGACGGTACGCCGTTAAATGCCTGCGGCCTGAATCAACATGGGGATATGATGGTGTTGAACCTGACACCCGCATGCGAATACTGGAGTACCCCCCGAAATGAAAGCAACCTGTCCGATATCCGGAACAAACGCTCTTACCGTTGTGCTTTTTGTGGGTATGGCCTGCCGGATGAGCGCAGCCGTGCGCTTGGCCAGAAAGAAGGACAGGCAACCATTCCCCCCCTTAGCATGAAGCATGCTGCCGAGGCCGTTTCCAAGGGCATTGAGGCCGGCGCCAGACATCTTTATCTCACGGGCGGATCCATGCTTGACCCGGAGCTGGAAGCCGACCGCTACCTGAGTATCGTTAGCGGCCTTCGGGATGTTGCAAAGGATGTCTATCTGGCTGTGGGCTCCCAGGCTCTGCCCCCCAGCCGGTTGAAAGAATTAAAGGCAGCCGGTGCCGACGGGGTCTGTTTCAATCTGGAAGTCTGGGACCGCAAGGTCTGGCAGCACGTATGCCCCGGCAAATCTAAATTTTTCACACGCGACATGTGGGAAAACTCCCTGGTGCAAGCCGTATCTGTTTTCGGAAAAACCAATGTGCATACAGCTTTTGTCATTGGTGCCGAAATGGTTTTCGAGAATACGCTGAAGGATCCGGAAACCGCGCTGCACTCCAACCTTGAAGGGGTGCGCTGGCTCCTTTCCAGGGACATTCATCCAATTCTCTCGCTTTTCTGGCCTTTTGTGGGGACGGACATGGAGGGTGCGGCCGGACCGGATCTTCACTTCCTGCTGCGTTTGTTTTCCGGCGTTCACGAATTGCGACTGGAATTGAACAAACCCTTCCCGGGCAACCTTGCCTGCAAGCGCTGTCTTTACATGCAAGTTGAAGGAGATTTCGAATAACAGCTTACTTCCATGAGACCGAGCGTGTTCAGTTTCAAGCCCAAAAGGATTCTTTACCGAATTATTTTACCCTTTACATTATTATTTGCCATCACTTCCATTTTTTCATGGTTGTTTTCAGCCTACCTCATCACCCGCTATCTGGATCAGATTCTAAAATCCCAAATGGAACAGGTGGCCAGCGCCGTATCAAAATCAAGCTATATTTTGAATCCTGCGGTACTTTACCAGATAAAAGAGATCATCAAATCCGATATTGTTCTTTTTGACAAGGACGGCCGCACTATCAGAAGTACTTTTCCCACTGACACGGACCTGTCCGCTTTTCGTTTCTTGATTCAAGGTGATAAAAACAGAGATTTTGAAGAGATGGATCTTAATTTTAATGGGGAGCAATACCGAACCGTCATCAACCCGCTCGTTCTAACCGATACCGGCCTTGCATTCCTTTCCATCTGGATGCCGAAACGTGATATGGCGCAGTTGCGAACCGGTATCATTATCGGTCTCGGGTGCATCTGTTTGTTCGGGATACTGACCATGGCCGTTATCGCTTATATCATTGCCAGGACGATCACGGCACCTGTTGAGGCATTGGCCGGGGTGACCGAAAAAATTGCGCTGGGGGATTTCACCAAAAGAGCCGAGGTCAACGGCATTGATGAAATCGGTAGACTGGGCATCTCCTTCAACCATATGATCGACCAGGTCAAAGCATTTGAAAAGCAACTGGTCGAATCCGAAAAGCTGGCTACGGCTGGCCAGATGGCAGCAGGGCTGGCCCATGAAATACGCAATCCCTTGACGAGTATCAAGATGTTCGGGCAGGTGCTTCAGAAACGGCTGAAAGACCGTCCGGAAGATGAGAAAACATTTCTTTTACTGGTTAAGGAAATCGACCGCCTGGATCGTATCATTCAGGAAATCATCGATAGAGCCAACCCCGGAAAATTGCATCTTGAAAAACATAATCCGAACAAGGTGCTAAATGAGGTCATTGACATAGCAGGGCAAAGCCTCAACGCCCAGCACATCAAAGTTCAAAAAAATTTCTCACCACATCTCCCGGAAATCTTGATGGATGCTGAGAAAATAAAAAGCGTCCTATGGAACCTCGTACTAAACGCAAAGGATGCCATGCCAAAGGGAGGGGAAATTATTTTTACGACCCGGATCAACGCCAACGACGCTGTAGAAGTCATCATTGAAGATTCTGGACTTGGTATTGACGTTGAAAGTGAGGAAAGGCTCTTTCAGCCCTTTTTCACTACCAAACCGGAAGGAATGGGGCTCGGCCTTAACATCAGCCGTAAAATCATAAAAATACACGGTGGCAGCCTTACTTTGAAGAACCGGGAAGAAAGTGGTAAAAACGGCACTAAGGCATTAATCTCATTTCCTGCCAAAGGAGAATGATACCGGATGACACCAATATTGGTCGTTGATGATGAAGAGATGATTCGTATTGCCTTTGAGACATTTCTCAAAGATGAAGGCTACGTGTCTTTGTCAACCGGAGATGCTGACAGCGCCATGGTACTGATCAAAGAACACCGGCCTGAAATTGTTTTTCTCGATTACCGGCTTCCAGGAAAAGACGGGCTCGATCTTCTTAAGGAAATCCGCTCGGCTGAACCCGATGCCGCGGTTATTTTCATGACTGCCTTTGGCGCCATGGACGTTGCGATTAAAGCCATGCAACTGGGCGCCTATGAGTACCTTGGCAAACCGCTTGACCTGAAGAAGGTCCACGCCATCATTAAACGAATACTGCAAGGGAAAAAAAACCTTGAATTGACCGAAAAAGATGTAACACCGGGCAACCCGGCCGCCTTGGGGCAGATTATCGGTAACAGCCCTGCAATGCAGGAAGTTTTTAAAATGATCGGCCTGCTGACAACTCAGGATGTAACCGTGTTGATTACAGGAGAAAGCGGCGTCGGTAAGGAAATGGTAGCAAGGGCCATCCATGAAAACAGTCCACGCAAGCATAAGCCGTTTGTTGCCGTTAATTGTGGCGCCATGCCTGAAAACCTGCTTGAAGCGGAAATGTTCGGTTATGAAAAAGGCGCTTTTACAGGCGCTGAGAATCGAAAACCCGGCAAGTTTGAATTTGCCGGGGGCGGCACCATATTTTTGGATGAGATTGGAGAAATGCAGTTTTCCCTACAGGTTAAACTGCTCAGAGTGCTTCAGGAAAAGGTTTTTGAAAGGATTGGCGGCAACACGCCCATACAAGCCGACGCAAGAATTATTGCCGCTACGAATAAAGATTTATTTAAAGAAGTGGTTGTCGGCCGTTTCAGAAAAGATTTGTTTTATCGTATTCACTTGATTAATGTTCACCTGCCCCCGTTGAGGGAGCGCCGTGAAGACATTGGTCTGCTGGTCGATCATTTTATTCAAAAAGGCAGTGTGGATCTGGGACGGACAATACGGGGAGTGACCCGAGAAGCCATGGAACGGCTGGCCGGGTATGACTGGCCGGGAAATGTCAGGGAACTTGAAAATCAGATCAAACGTGCCATGGTTATTTCCAGGGAAAACGTTCTTCCGGAATACGCGTTTGAGTTGAATTCAGATTATCCGCAGGTGGGGGATGATTCCGCAATCCAACCATTGGATATGGCGGTACGAAATCAATTCGAAATGCTGTTAAAAAGCAAGGAATCCGATCAGGCCATCTTTGGAAATGTGATAGGATCAGTTGAAAAAATATTGATCAAAGAAGCACTTGATCGAACAAACCACAATCAGGCCAATGCAGCCCAGCTTCTGGGGCTGCATCGGTCAACATTGCGTAAAAAATGCAAGGATCATGACATCTGATCCCATAAGGTATTTTTTGTCCATCAGTGGCCAAAAAATATCACTTCAACGATCATTTTCAGTCAAACTTCGATATATTTTTTTATAACTATTTGTCTTTTAATCTTATTTAAATTTTTTAAATCAGTTATTCAAATTGGCAAGGTATTTGCAAATATAACATTCAGATACTTTAACCCCCAATTTAAGTATGCAAATTTCTTCTTTGTCTATCGGCCCGTAAAGCCAAACAAGCTTTACGGACCGATTCCCCTTTTTCATCCAGGTTCGAGACAACAAAGGGGGAAAGATCTCTTTAGGTTACAGAGACTTTCCTATAACAGCCATGGGCTGACCTGACATATCAACTGCCAGGCATAGCCCACAACAAAGCTTGAAAGATCTGAGTAACTTACCCAGACTTTCTGACAAACTTGCCATGCGGCCGGCCCGGTCTTTTGCTGCGGTCTGCCGCATAAATTTAATTAAGAGATGGCGGCATTACCAATCATGCAGGAGGACCACATTGGGCACAGTAACACATCATGTTTTTCTCATATGCTTCATCTTGACGGTCAGTTTTGCTGCTCCGGTTGTTTGCGGAGAGGTCAAACAGACGGTCAATGCCGATGATACGAATATCATCCAATTAAATAATATTTTTATCGACAAAAAAGAAAAAGAGATCCGGATAAAAGCACAACTTGCCATCAAAGAAGGAATCCTGGAATATTTTCTGGTCGGAAATGAGGGGAAAACCTATGAAAGCGTATTAAAAGTTGTTGATTGCAAACCCTCGGACTTGAATTTTGCTTTGTTACTCATCGGATGCAAACCGATGAATTTTGAAACAATGCTTGACTTGATTCGAGACACTGACGGAAGAAAAAAACTACTCAAAAATTACAAAGACAGCTTACTGGAACTTGAAATCATTTCCGCCGGCAAAAAAATGGAACTGCAGCAGTTGATGCGAAACCGGGAAAGTACAACAGATCCCCTGCTCTGGGTCTATACCGGGGGGCTTTTTATTAAGGATCACGGCTATGCCGGTGATCTGGAACTGAGTTATATCAGTGTCTGGCCTGACCCCACAACCCCTGTCAATCTGTTCGCAAAAAACGGCAATCCCTATGGCGGGGATTTTGGATTTGAAGTCAACAAACGCAATACCGCGTTAAAAATAGATCAAAATTTCGAAATATTAATCAGGAGAAGACAACCATTATGAAAAAACAGTTCGTAATTATTATTGCCACCGCACTATTTGCCGTTACAACCATCTGCACGGGTGCCGAACAGCAGATGAGATTCATAACCGCTTTAAATTCATCCCCCAATTTGAGTTTGTTGAAAGAATCAAAACACACCCTCAAGCTGGCCCATGAATACCTGCTGAAATCTCAATTGCCAAATGGTTCATGGCAAGACAACCCCGCCATTACAGCACTCGTGCTCTATTCTTTCATGCTGCAGCCGACTTACAATCCGGACGAAAACAGCACAGCTGCCCTTGCACATGGATTCAAATATCTCGAGACCTTTGTCAAGCCAGACGGCTCCATCTACAAGGAAGAATACCGAAATTATATGACGGCCGTCTGCCTGATGGCCTTTGCCCAGAGCAAACAGGAAAAGTATGCAACCATCATTGAAAATGCGAAAAAATTTCTGATTAAATTTCAACTGGACGAGACCGAAGGGATAGACAAGGACAATCCCTTCTACGGCGGCATCGGATACGGCGGTGATGACCGGCCGGATCTTTCCAATACGCAATTTGCCCTAGATGCCATCAAGGCTGCTGAAGATTATGAAGACCTCTACACCAAAATCACCCTTAAAAATAAGGATCAAATGGAAAAAGAGGAAGTCGAGCTGGGTTTGCACTGGAAAAAAGCCCTGGTATTTCTAGGGCGCTGCCAGAATGTTAAATCAGTCAATGATATGCCCTATGCGGTAAATGACGGCGGCTTTATCTATGAAACAGGCACTTATAAAAAAGAACGAAGCCACTCCTACGGTTCCATGACCTATGCGGGTGTCAAAAGCCTGTTGTATGCGAAAATTGATAAAAATGATATCCGGGTCAAGTCCGCTGTCTCCTGGATCACAAACAACTACACACTGGAAGAAAATCCCGGCTTCGGCCAGGACGCCTTGTACTACTATTACATGACCTTTGCCAAATGCCTGGATGCCCTCGGCGAAGATGTTATAGAAGACAAGGAGGGGGTCAGGCATCACTGGCGCGAGGAATTGATTAAAAAACTGATCTCCAAGCAGCATGAAGACGGGTACTGGGTACACACACATGCCCGATATCTGCACAATGTAAAGGACCTGGTTACGGCTTATGGCATCATCAGCATCAAGTATTCGCTGAGCAACCTGATCCAGGAAAAGATTTGACTTATACACCATCCCTATCGTTTTTGCCTGTATCCTTACTTGGATCTTCATTGGATAGGCAACCCACTGAAGGACGTAACATTATTGCGTCCTTCCCAACTTTTTTTCGCTTGTACCTGTTTTGTATTAAGGAGTCGTTATGCTGCAAAACCCCGATAGAATCCTGGAATTGGCCAGTGTTTTTTATGATTCATGTATATTGTTCACCGCTTCGGACCTGGGGGTCTTCAACAAACTGGACGAACTTGGGGCCGCCACGTCGGATACGTTGGCAGAGACGCTTTCACTTAATCCGCGTGGCGCCCGCCTGATCATGGACGGCTGCGTGGCTGTCGGCCTTCTCGAAAAGAGAGGCGATTCATATCACAACAGCGCGCTCAGCAGCACGTTTCTTGTACCCGGCAAGCCGGGCGACCTGTCCGAGGCCATCCGGTATAATCGGGATGTGTATGCGGCCTGGGGAAATCTGGCGCAGCTGGTCAAAACCGGCTGCCCTGTGGAAAGGCCGCAACTGCACCTGGGCAACAATGAGGATCGAACCCGAACCTTTGTCTTGTCCATGCATGCCAGGGCCCTGTGGATGGGGCGTGCCGTAATCCCGATGATGGATCTGTCGGGCAGAAAAAGGTTACTGGATGTAGGCGGCGGTCCAGGGACTTTTTCCGTTTTGTTCGCCCGGGCATACCCTGGTCTGACCTGTACCGTTCTTGACCTGCCGGATATTGTGAAAATCGCCCAGGAACTGATCGAGGAGCAGCAGATGGAAGATCGGGTGATCACCCTGCCCGGGGATTATCATACCACCGCGTTTCCTGAAAATAACGATGTGGTTAATATCCTGGGCGTCCTGCACCAGGAATCTCCGGAATCGATACAAGGCCTCCTGAAAAAAGCCTATAACGCAATGGTGCCAGGGGGGCTCATCCATGTAATGGATGTCATGACCGATGCCACCCACACATCCCCCAAATTTTCGGCCCTTTTCGCGGTCAATATGGCCCTTACCACCGATAACGGCTGGGTGTTTTCAGACCAGGAACTCAAAGACTGGCTTGCCACTGCCGGCTTTGTGCGGATATCGGTCCAGACATTGCCGGCGCCCATGCCCCACTGGCTCGTATCCGCTCAGAAACCATCGTCATAGATAGATATTTTGGGGCTTGAGGAGAGAAGATGCGTCAGTGAAGCTCAATATAAATGGGATTTTTATTGGCCCGGGCAATGCGGATCATGCCATGGGTTTCGCCTGGAATGTTCTGCAGCGTGTCAATAAGTTCCCTGGCTGTTTTGACGGTTTTTCCGTTCACATTCTGAATTTGGTCGCCATCTCTCAGGCCGATCAGATAGAAGAAGGAATCCGGTTTCACCGACTGTATTCGTAAGTGGGCCATTTCGATATCGGATTCCTGGATGGCTTCTACCGCAATCTGCTCCACCAGTTTGTCACTATCCTCAACCACCCGGGCAAACCAGGATTGCTGGAAGTTCTTCATATGGTCATCTTGCGACTCCTGCTGGGGCAGGTCGGCAGGCGCGGCTTCAAAACGCTGTAATGCACTATCACCATAAACCATGATGCGAACAGGAACAAAGTCATCGCCTGTCTTGGTATAGGTCAGGGCATAATTTTTCTGATGCAAAAGCCGTTGAAGGCAGGATTCCACAGTCACGCCTTTCAGGTTCACGGAAACAAGGTCTTCCAGCGGATCTTTTGTTTCTACGACAACTCCCGTTTCATCGGAGATGGCCTTCAGGATGTCAATGAGCGGTACCTGGTCCGCGTGGATATCAAGCAGCGGGGCGCTTACCTCGATATTGACCGAAGCGGTCTTTGCAGCAGTCACGTTATATCCCTGAAGACTGAAAAGTATGATTACGCTTGAACATATCAGAATTTGAAGCAATAGACCTCTTTGGACTGGTTGCTTGTCTGTCATGGCTGAAAACCTGGCTCCTGTAATTTCTAATGTACAAAAAAACAGAGGGGATGCGGTTATTGCAACCGCATCCCGTCTGTCATTATCAATGGCTGAAAAAAATGAAATCTATGCTCTTTTTTTCCTTGTCACCCCACAAATCCCCAGCAGGCCAACGCCCATCAGCAGCATGGTGGTTGGCTCTGGAACGGCTGTCTGGTGGAAATTTTGATCAATCCAATTGACATTAACGATTCCGCCGTCACTGGCCAAAAAGATATCTTTTTTCACCCAAATTTCCGACAGGGGATCAAATGACGCTGAATCCGAACCATTAAGTGGCCCTGGTGAAGAGACCGCAACCCACGGATCAAAACTTGTCACATCGCCTCCAGACAGAGGATCAAATGCTGCACTATTCGTGGCAATGTCATCCCCGATAGCCACACTGCTATCCTCACCCTCGATTAATCCATCAACGGCCAGAGAAACACTGTCAATTTGATACAAGGGATCCAGCACCGACACCTTGAAGGTGAATTCAACGTCAAGCAAGTTAAAATCATCTACAGAAAATGCAGGGGCGCCGCTATCGGTTTGGAACCTGATCCCGGGATTCATGGGGTCAGCACCCAGTCCGATAACTTCGATGGTGGAGACATCAAAAATAGAGACGTCATACCCAGTGAGTATATTAAAGCTGTCTATTACCTCATAACTCCAGTCGCTGAAAAGCTTGTCCCCTACCTGGATCGAACCATCTCCATAACCATCACCATCACTATCAATTAGCAGTTCGGTCATCATGGTCGCATTGCCCGTACCGGAGACCCCGATGACCAAGAACAGCGCCAATAATATCATTCTCAGTTTTTTCATATTTTTCTTACCTCCTATTTTTTTGGGATGCCGCCTGTGACATCTTTTACTTAATATTTGTATGCGGCCGCAAAGGGGGAAACCGTCATATTGGAGCGAACACCTTTGCGACCGTGGTTACATTGGTTTTATGGAGTTATAAGACGAAGACAGATCTTGACGTCTTTCAGGGTGATCAAGTTGTCACGATCCGGGTCCATGGGATCGTTTGGATCGTTTGCCGGCTGGCCTATCTTTCTATATATCAGCAGTGTGTCAGCCCGATCGATATCTCCGTCATCATCCGCGTCGCAAACGGTAATGTCTGGCGGTTCACACGCATCGCCCACGCCGTCACCGTCGGCATCCGCCTGGTCGGGGTTAGTCGTATCCGGGCAGTTGTCGCAGACATCACCCACGCCGTCAAGATCCATATCTTCCTGGTTGGGATTGGGTGTCTGCACGCAATTGTCCTCATCATCGCAGACCCCGTCATCATCCGTATCCAGGCAGGCGCCACCCAATGATCTTTGCAGCACCAGGATGGCATACGCCTGACCGCTGTAGGTATTCCACACACCGTGATTGATCGGCGTAACGCCGTTATTGCGATACGATGATGCCGTAAACCGTCCGGCTGCGTCCTGCTGCGTCATCAGGCTATAGGCATAGTCGTAATACCAGCGGGGTATTTCCGCGTTGTAGAAACCTGCACCACCCGCACCGCGTTGCGGAACCCGCACGTCTGTCAAGGGATCCCGGTGTGCAAGTCGGTAATCAGCTCGATCCAAAGTGATCGGTGCATTAGGCAGCGTCCCCAGGTCTGTGGTCGTTATGTTCCCGGCATTGGGTGTGGCACCCGAATCTTCAATCAGGGTGTACGCTTTGGATGATGACCATAGGTAATAATAATAGGACGCAGTCCAGGAATTATATGCGGCGTAAATGGTCTGATAGTTGTAATTCTGGTACTGCCAATTTAAAAATCTCTGCGCCGCGACATCGTTAAGGCCGGCGCCACCGAGCAGGCTGCACCACAATGCCGATGCGGTTTGCTGGTAGGAGCTGGGATAACCGGTTCTTTGATAACCATGCCCGCCATCACCTCTTTGATTGGCCGCATATGCGTCTCTGGTCCGGGCAAGTGTGGTATCGATCTGTGCCACGCGACTGCCTGGATCGCCCTCGCTGAGATAATAGGCCTTGGCCGATGCCAGTCCTGCAACGGCAAACTGGGTTGTGGAAGAATCGCTGCCGTTGCCTGAATATCCCCAGTAACCGGCACTATTAGCAGTACTGGGTAGACCTGGTGTTTGCGCTGCAATAGTCTGATCGACCAGCTTATCAATGGCCGCTCTTAAGCTAACAAAACCAGTGCCCGCCGGCAGAGGCCCGCCGGTTCTGGCATACAAGGACAGCGCCATCATGTTCTGTCCATGGTAATAAGCATAGAAACCATAGCTATTTACTCTGGCAGCGCCGTAGTTTGCATCCGTAAGAATCTGAAAAACCGCAGCCTCGGCAAGCGCTTTGTCAGCAGCCGATGAATTTGCATACCCCAACACTGCAGCGTCGAAATCGGCACTGGCGCGCTTCTCCAACAGCGCCAGCAGGCAGAGCCCTCTGGCTTCTCTATTGCCGGAACCGGTAAAAGCATTTTGGTTGCGCAAATAGTCCAGACCGTCATCAATGGCGTCAGTGACGTCCACTCCGAACGGGGTGGCCGACCATACGGCGGGCACTGTCATACCCAAACAGAGCCCGACCACTAAAATTGATAAAAAAACCTTTTTCATTTTCATATGCAATTTCTCCTTTCACTGTCTTTTTTAATATCCCCCAAATTTTCTTTTAAATAACACTCCAGCTTCAAGATACTTTGTCCCCTTTATTTTGATTTTTTACCACCTCCTTTAATTAAGCGTTACAGCAAACTATTTACAATGAAATCTATGATATAAGGCGTGTTTGCATATTTCATACCAAATTCATAGCGCTGAATTCATACTCTATCTTACTGTAATTTCATCTATTTTTCATAGGGTAGTTAAAGCCTGATTCGATTGCGAATTTTTTTATCCACTTTTATTTATTTTTTTTCATAAAATATGGCACAGACTACCCCATATCCCCGATTATTTAAAAGACATATCAATGCCTGTAATTTACCTTTTTGGACATATTTCAACAAGACGGTTGACGGAAGCCGCTCATTTGATTATTCATGTGAGAAAAAAACAACCCTGTGCTGGTCAATGTTCATGCCCTGGGAGGATGGAACATGATGAGCACCCCTTGAATTAGGACTGGTTTTGTATGAATTTTGCCTTCAGCACCAATGCGTTTCGCAATTTTTCCTTTGAAGCGGCTGCCCAGGCGATATCAGCGGCCGGATACCAGGGGATCGAAATCATGTGCGATACCCCCCATGCCTGGCCAGACGATCTGTCAGATGGGGATATCGTTAACATAAAGGAAACGCTTGAAAAAAACCGGCTTGAAATATCCAACCTCAACGCCTTTATGATGTGTGCGGTTCAAGACTTCCACCATCCGTCCTGGATTGAGAAAGATCCGGAATTCAGGCAGGTACGGATTGATTATACCAGAAAATGTATTGATCTGGCGCACCGGCTCGGTGCAAAAACCATTTCCACTGAACCCGGCGGCCCCCTGGAGGGAATGCCCCGGGATACTGCCATGCAGATGTTCATTGACGGACTTCAACAGATACTCGGGCATGCCAGGGAAAAAGATATCACCGTGCTGGTGGAACCGGAGCCCGACCTGTTAATTGAAACCTCAGATCAGTATCTGGCGCTGATCGGTCAATTCAGCCATCCCAATCTTGCGTTGAATTTTGACGTCGGTCATTTTTACTGTGTCGGTGAAGACCCCGTGGAAACCGTTTTCAAACTCAAAGACCATACCCGCCATTACCACCTGGAGGATATCCCTGATACCCGGGAACACCGGCATATCATCCCGGGCCAGGGCGGAATTGATATCAGCGGTGTCCTTTCCGCAATCCGTCAGACCGGCTATTCTGGATTCATCACCCTTGAACTGTATCCCTATCTGGATGAACCGCAGGTAACTTCGGCCCGGGCAAAAGCCGTAATTGATGCAATGTTGCCCAATGAACAGATCGGTTGAAATGAACAGATCGGTTAAAAATTACCTGGAACTGATCCGTCTGCCGGGCATATTCACTGCCCAAGCCGACATCCTGGCAGGATGGATGATATCCGGGGCAGCCTTTTCATGGCCCCTTTTCTATCTGATGCTTGCCACATCCTGCTTATTCAGCGCGGGCATGGCGCTGAATGACTATTTTGATTATCATATTGACGTCCGGGAAAGGCCCGGGCGCGTGCTGCCGTCGGGCCGCATTTCCCGGAAATCCGCCTTGCGCCTGGGAATACTGCTGCTTGCGGCGGGTCTGTTTTTTGCCTTTGCCGCCGGATGGCGGCCATTTTTAGTGAGTGTGGCCCTTGCCTGCGCCATTCTGCTGTATGACGGCCTTTATAAGGACGGTTCCGTTACCGGTCCTGTTTTCATGGCCTCCTGCCGGTATTTCAATCTGCTCATGGCGTTGGCCCTTGCCCCGTTTGAAGGATGGGGCATGATACCGCTGATAACCGGTATTTACATTTTCGGCGTCACCGTCTTGAGCAGCAAGGAGGTTGACGGCGGAAAAGCCACTGTGCAGACAGGTATATGCGCACTTTGCACAGGGATTGTGTGGTTGATGGTCTACGCTCTGTTTTTATCCGGAATCCTGCCAAACTTCACCGGCGTCATTCTTTGTGCAGTGTTTTCCATGGTTTTATCAACCAGGGTACTGGCGCTTTTGACGGAACATCGTCCCAAAGATTTTCAGCAGGCCATAAAAATCATGCTTTTGTCGATTATTTTTCTTGATATAGTGATCGCTTCCGGATTTGTGCCAGTCTACAAATCCGCGATTCTTTTGTTATTGCTTATACCGGCAAAGCTGAGTGTCCGGATCTTTAAAGTCACCTGAAAGGAGTGATAGGATGTCCAACTACCTTTTCTGTTTTGATATCGTGGGTCTCTCCCCAACGCTGCTGGCAAAATTACAAAAAATGGAACATGTTTCCAGGCTTGCGCCACAAAGCCGGACCGCCGATATGGAGCCGGTATTTCCCTGTCTGACGCTCCCGGGACAGGCCTCTTTTTTTACCGGTACCTGGCCCGCTGAGCACGGTATCATTGCCAACGGGTTTTATGACCGGGACCGGTTCGAGGTCAGCTTCTGGGACCAGTACCGAACACTGGTGCAGGCCAGGCCTGTCTGGGAAAGGCTTAAAGAGAAAAATTCGAATTGTAAAACCGCCCTCCTGTTCTGCCAGAATACCCTTTACGGCCATGCCGATATGATCGTTACCCCAAAACCCATGCATACGGATGAAGGTCTGGTTCAGTGGTGCTATTCAAAACCGGTGGGGCTTTATGAACAGCTGTGCGGGGACCTTGGTCAGCCGTTTAATCTCATGGATTACTGGGGTCCTTTTGCATCACATAAATCATCGGAATGGATTATGGCTGCCGCCCAAAATGTGGTGGTGAACCACAAGCCCAATTTTATGGCCGTCTATATTCCCCACCTTGACTATTCGTGCCAGAAGTACGGACCGGAAAATCCGCGGGTTGATGAAGACCTGGCCGTCATCGACCGCCTGATCGGCGGTTTCATGGAAAGCCTTGAAAAGGCAGGAATCCTGGAGCAAAGCACGCTGTGTCTGTTCAGCGAATACTCTTTGTTTCCTGTTACCGGCGCAGTGGAACCGAACAAAATTCTGCGCAGAAACGGTTTTCTGTCCGTTCGCACCATTAATGGAAAAGAATATCTGGACTTTGAGATGAGCCGGGCGTTTGCCATGGTGGATCACCAGGCGGCCCACATTTTTATCAATGACAGGACAGCACTTGACCCGGTCAAAAAACTGCTTGAAACCACCGATGGGGTGGACCAGGTTCTGGACAATGACGGGAAAAAGGCGCATCATGTTGATCACCCAAGGTCCGGTGACCTTGTGGCTGTTTCCGATCCGGACAAATGGTTTGCCTACTACTGGTGGGAGACAAAGGAAGCAGCCCCCGATTTTGCAGAACATATCGATATCCATCGAAAACCCGGTTATGACCCGGTAGAACTGTTTATGAACAAAGAAACGTTTAAAATACCCCTGAAACCTGGACTGATCAAAGGTTCCCATGGAGCGCCGCCATCGGGCGGATACGGGATGGCAGCCATCATGCTGTGGGGAAAGGGTGTTCGTCAGATTGCGCTGCCGCAGGTTGTAAAAACGGTTGATGTCTCTGACATCCTGGAAAAATTACTGGAAACGGCCCATGTTTAAGCTGGGCTATAACACCAACGGATTTGCCAGTCACAGCCTCTTATCCGCCATCGACGTCATCAGCAGCCAGGGCTACAAGAGCATTGCCATTACCATTGATCATCATAGCCTGAACCCTTTTGACGCCCATTTTCAAGAGCAGCTGAACCAGGTAAAGGAGAAACTGGCTGCCTGTCACCTCTCCTCCATCATTGAGACCGGTGCCCGTTTTCTGCTTAACCCGATGGTAAAGCACGACCCCACCCTTGTTTCGGAAACGGCTGAAAAACGGAACATCCGGATCAAATTTATCCAGGATTGTATCCATATCGCATCACAGCTCCAGTCTGATGCCGTATCGGTCTGGTCGGGACAAAAGCCCCCGGACATCAATGAATCACAGGCTTGGGAATGGCTTGTTCAAGGGTGCCGTACCATCTGCCGGAGTGCGGCCGAAACAGGTGTCCTTATCGCATTTGAGCCTGAACCGGGAATGATGATTGAAAACATGGAACAGTTTTTTAAACTGAAACAGGCCGTTGGACATCCTGCTTTCAAGCTTACGCTGGATCTCGGCCATGCCTTTATAACCGAAAAGAGCGTTCCGGATACACTGAAGGTGTTTAAGGAAGATATTATCAACATCCATCTGGAAGACATGAAAAAAGATGTACACGACCATCTGTTTTTCGGTGAAGGGGAGATGGATTTCAAGGAAATATTTGATACGCTGCACGATATCGGCTATTCCGGTCAGGTTAATGTGGAGTTAAGTCGGCACAGCCATGATGCCGTTACCATATCCGGAAAGGCTTTGCACTTTTTGCGTGGCAGCCTTTCAAATATTTCCTGATAAATTATTCTGGTGTTTCCTATTCCTCTTTGACCTTACTGCAGTATTCTTCCAGAAACTGGAACTGTTTTCCCAAAGCGTGCTCATCGACCCCCCATGGAGATTTAAAAAACGATGCCAGGTGAGTCATCAATCCGTATTCCCCTCTTTGAAGCGCCAGGATACCAAATCGCGCCAGATCCAGAACAAGCGGCGCGGCCAGCGCTGAGTCACATCCCTGCCAGGTAAACTGAAGGCTCATGGCGGTGTTCAAAAAACCCTTGAAGTGAATAAAATCCCAGGCTGTTTTCCTGTCTCCCAAGGAGGGAACATAATCAATGGTGACTTTTGAATGGGGGGGGTATCCCAGGATATGCGGCAGAAGCCTGTCTTTACTTTTTATTTTTGTTGATCCGTTCTCTTTGTTCTGCAGCACCTGCCCGTCCATGTTTCCCAGAAGGTTATACCCTTCCCAGCTCATCACTTCCAGATTGCGCATGGCAAACAGAGGGGCCAGTGCCGATTTGACAAGGGTTTCCCCGGTTTTTCCATCACAACCCATCAACGGTACCTGATACTGGTTCGCCAGATCCACGAGTCCCTGGGACAGCCCGCCTTCGGAGGGAGTAAAATTTATATAGACACACTTGGATACAATGGCTGCATAGGCATAAATCAGGCTCGGCCGGACACTTTCCACCCGGTTTTCCTTGATAAGGTTCTCAATCGCCCGAATTGATCCCAGGGCCTCGGGGTCTTGAAGCGGCGGTTCAGTGGAAGCCAGATTAACGACAACGACCTGATCAAGGCTGTTTTCGGAACGAAATCGTTGAATGTCGTTTTTCACCTTGTCAATGCTGTCTGACAGGCTTTCAGAAACAAACACACACTTTTTAACCGACAGGTCATCTATGGCACAGCCCGCATTAATGGCAATGCCAGGAAAGGCCCGTTCCTGAATTTTCTTCAATTTTTTTTTAATATCCGCCAACGCCTGGAAGTCATCAATTCCAGTGTCTTTTAATACCTTTTTGGGGTCATGGAAAGGGCGGATATCCCATCCGCCAAAAACAATATCCGAAAAATCGAAAAAAGAAATGCCGTCAAGGGCTTTTTTTTGGGTCACCAGTCCGATGGGGGGGCACAGCTTTTTTTCAAGCGCCAGACACCCGGCCATCGCAGTGGTTGACAAATGTCCACACAAGCCGACAAACATGATACCTTTTTTAGAACCCATACACACCTCTATAACCGCTATAAACAAATTTAGCGAGCTTCTACCATTTAACCTGATAGATAGCAACGACGGATCATATCACCTTAATAAAAATCACCCCGGGTTAATACAGGGACGATTCCAAACTATGATTTTCAAAGCAAATTAAATACCAACGCATGATCATATATCTGGCACTACTTAAAAATAAATATAACTATTTGGAAATAATAATATTTTTACATAATAATTTGACCCTACTCATTTTTTATCACAAATATAAAAGAAAAAAATTGTGAACTTTAATTCACAATTTATGTAATATGTGTAACTATTTGGGTTAGTCATAATTTTTTTCTTCCACCCCCCCCCCAAAAAAAAATGACTAACCCGAATAGTTACTGATATGTAGTATCTGCTGATTTTCTCCTATATGAAGAAGATAGCCTTGACCCCCTTTTAAGACCTTCATTAAAAAATCATGGTAAAAAAAGACTTGTTAGGGGTTTAGAGCGTTTTTTAAGGCAAT
>NZ_JBFXHE010000052.1:0-17905 GCF_050177295.1 Desulfobacter sp. | reverse complement strand
ATTAAACTCATATACTTGTATCAAAAAGAAGCCCTGTCAGTTCCGCCATTTTTTCCTTTATCATCACCAGTTCCTCGGAGGGAATTTGTTTTATAAGTTCATCTGTCTTTCTGTTTTTAATCTCCACTATCACCTGATGGTTCAATTTTTCATGCATGAAAAAACCCAGATCCGTTTGAAGATCATCCATGTATTCATTCAGGGTCTCTGCAAGTTCTTTTATCTCTTCGGCAGGCGGAGACTCTTCCTCTTTTTGTGCGGTTGCCAGGGACTGATCCAGCGCCTCGTTTTTATTCGGTTCAGAGGCAGGGGTATCCAGTTCCACCGGTGGCGGTGCCATCGGTTTTGGGTCCACCAGTTTGGGCTCCACAGATTTCAAAGCCATCTTTATATCGTTGATCTTCATCCTGCCATCCTTATTAATTGGTAATACTGATAACTTTTGGCGTGTATGCAGCAGCTGCCGAAGATCGGTATGAACCGATCACCGACGTTCCTTTGGATAGCTGTTTCATACGGTTTTTAATATTGTCTCTGACAGCTTTTACTTTTACTTCAAGGACCCTGTTCTGGTCAAGGAGTCCTGTAACGCGATCATTCAAAAAAGACAGCATTGATTCCGTTTCGGCCCCGGTTTCGATTTGCTGCTGTTTAACCAATATATCGACGTTCCTTATCAGTCGGGAAACTTCAATATCCCGTTCTGCAGACTGCTGTTCAAGGTCGGGCAGGGCCTGTTCGTCAAAAGATGCAAGGTGATCTGCCTGAATATCGTACAGCCGATTTAACGTATCTTCTACTGCCTTAAAATTTTTTTTCATATTTATGAAATATCCTGTTTATCTGTCAAACGGAAATTGCCTGAAACGTTGTCTTCGGTCTGTCTGGATTGAACGCCGGTTGAAAAGAGCGTTTTGGGGCCGTATTTTTTACAATTTCAGTGGGTGACGCCTGTTTTTTTGCCATTACATCGGTTTCCCAGATCTCTTTAAGCCTTGATATATAGGCTTTGGCACGGTCAAGGGTCTTTAAGTCATTGTTTAAGGTTACCTTTGGCAGCTCCGTCAGAATGGCCGTGTAAATACCCTTTAAAAACCGGGTGGATTCATCCGTCATTGTCGGATCAACAGAGGCGTTGAGCTCTGAGATGATGGCAATAACTTTTGAAAGGTTTTCTCCCTTTTTTTGAATATTCCCCTCTTCAATACCTTCCCGGGCCAGCTTCATGCGGGTCAGGGCTCCTTTGAAAAGCAACAGTATCAATTGCTCGGGATCCATGCCTTCATAGTGATTGTTCAAATAGGTGTGTAATTGCTGATAAGCTGCCATTCAAATCTCCTGAATTCCGTTATTGTTATTATTTGAATCGACCATTCAAAATTTTTCTTGAGAATATTTCAGCCCTGATTGAGAATTATTAATCATCGCCTGATGAGCCGAATGAGTCAAACAACGACGTCAGCAGGGCGGCTTCTGAATTCAGCTGGTTGATATAGGTATCCAGCCGTAAAAACTGTGCCGACATGATTTCATATTTTTTTGTCAACCGGGCGGTCTCGTTGTCGATGTCCTGGTCCAGCCGGTCGATTTTTGCTTCTGCTTCATCAATTTCAGTGGAGGCGATGCCGGTTGAACTGACCATTTCCGACAGGGCATCATTGATGACATCGGCTATTCCGGTAATTTCTTCATCCGCATCGCCCAAAAACAGCATTCTCAGCGCATCGGGATCGTTGGCGATGGCTTCGTCAAGGGTATCTTCGTCAATACTGATCGTACCGTCCTTGGCGATGTCAAGACCCAGGTCGATCAGGCTCGTGTAAGCGCTATCCAGATCAATGTTTGTGGTTAAAAGGGATTTGAGCTGAGCAACAATCCGCCTGGAGCTGCTTGAGCTTTCAAAGGGATTGTCCGCATCGTCCTCGGTTTCGCTTTCCGTGTCGGAAGAGTCTGCGCCGGTGCCGGTAATATAGGAGACAAGGTCATTGAACCCCTCGATCATAGATAAAAGATCTTCTTTAACGGTATCGTGACTGACTTCAATGTCCAGTGTTGTTTCCCCGACACTTTTCAGCTCAAATGTGACGCCGTCAATGACGTCGTCAATCCCGCTGTTGGATTGGCGGGAATAAGAAATGCCGTCCACGGCAAATTCGGCATTCAAAGATTCCCCTCCGGCCCCGTTCACTTCCGTTAATTCATCAAAATTACTCAGGGTGATTCTGGCATCCTCGCCGGTTTCGTCGGCGGTAAGGGTCAGCTGATACGGGTTGTCAGTGTCTCCGTTATTGATAATGGCTGCGGTGATGCCGGGGTTGTTTTCAGCCTCGTTGATAAGTTTCGCCATCCCCTGGTAGGTGGTGCCGGGAGCAACGGTTAAGTACATGGTGCTGTCTCCCTGGGTGATACCCACAGTGGTATCCGCCGCCACCCAGTCAAATCCGGAAACGCTGATCTGCGAATCTTCCGTGTTTTCTCCTGAAGTGGCTGAAAGCCGGATATAGTACTCGCCGTTGTCATTACTGGCAATGGAGGCCGTGACCAGCTGGTTTCCATCTCCATCGGTATTGTCGGCAGAGTTATTGATGGCATCGACGATTTCTTCAAACGTCATGCCTGCTTCCAGGCTGATGTCGATCTGCTCCTGATCGCCTTCGGCACCATAATAAATGGAAAGGGGTGAAGTCATCGAATCTGCTTCCAGTATAGAACCGGACCTAAGGGTCATATCTTCTTGTAACAGAGTATCACCCTGTATAACAGTATCCACTGACAGGGTCGTTCCTGCTAAAATAGTCGTACCGGAATTATTAATAATATCAGTCGTTAAAACAGTTCCTGCTGAAAGTGTCGATCCGGAAGAAATTGTGGAGCCTGCGCCAACCAACGTGTCGGCACTTAATGTCACCTCCTCTGTCAAGGCGACACCAGCCCCCAAAATTGTGACCGCGGTGGTATCTATATCCGATATCCCGGATTCGGGTTCGTTGAACAGGGCATCTGTTTTACTGGCCGCAGCAGTGGACGCCCAGGAATTTTTCTGGGCTTTCTGGGTGACTTCAAGGCTGTAGGAAGAGGCTTCATACCCATCCCCCACTGTAGCAGAGAGGATATCTTCATCCGATATGGAAACACGGTTGCCCAAAAAATTGGATGCCAGGGATAGGTTCAGGGCATCCGATTTGATGGAAAAAAGTTTGGCATTAACGGTATTATAGGCGTCCACCTGGGTCTGGAGCTCGGTCTGTTCCTCCTGCTTGGCGGTGATAACGGCTTCATCCACCCCCTTGAGCTGATCAATAATATCCTGAAGGTCAAGGCCGGACCCTATTCCCAATGATGTAATCGATCCTGTTGCCATGGTGTTTCTCCATAAAAGTAAATGTGCATTTTACTTGCTGTTATATTGATACTCTTATCGGGTAATCGCATAAAAAACATAATTTTTTTTTTAAGTTATTTTTCCAGCCGTCGATAAGCTATTTCAGATTCCATAGTAAACCAGGTACGGTACGGTGGAAATATAAAAAAAAGGGAACGGAATCCCTGATTCATTAACTCTCAAGGAGGAATAAATTATGGCATTAAGAATCAACACCAACGTTGCAGCGTTAAACGCGCACAAAAATTTGGTCAAGAATGATAACAGCCTGTCGTCATCACTTGAAAAACTGTCTTCCGGCCTTCGGATCAACAAGGCAGCGGATGATGCTTCCGGCATGGCCATTGCCGACTCTCTCAAGTCCCAGTCCCTGGGCCTGGGGCAGGCCATCCGGAATGGTAACGATGCGATTTCCATTGTTCAGACAGCAGACGCGGCTCTGGAAGAATCCATCAACATCGTCAACACCATTAAAACCAAATCCATCCAGGCGGCCCAGGACGGACAGACCACGGAATCCCGCAAGGCCATCCAGGCGGATATTACAAAGCTCAGGGAAGAGCTGGACAACATTGCCAAAACCACCTCATTCAACAACCAGAAACTTCTTTCCGGTAATTTTACCGACAAGAAATTTCAGATCGGGGCCTATGCCGGTGAGACCGTGGACATTTCCATCCAGTCAACAGAAGCAAATAAGATCGGTCATATCACTACCTCTGATCTAACCTTTGCCGGTGAAGGGACGACCCAACTCAATGTTTACAGTAATCTGCAGGACAAGACCTATTCACTGAATTCCATTGAGCTGGCCTATGATAACAGTGCGGAGCACGGCGTGGGCGCTGTGGCCGATGCCATTAATAAACTCAGTGATGTGCTGGGTATCTCAGCCACGGCATCGGTTTCTTCCTCTACGGATGATAATATCACCGCCGGTACAACGGACAGCAGTTTTGCCATCAACGGCGTTACCATTGGTGCCTTGGATGTGAAGGAAAATGATTCCGACGGTGCCCTGGTGTCGGCGATCAACAACAAGACCAGTGAGCACGGCGTTACAGCTTCCGTGGATCAAAACGGCGTACTGACTCTGAGTTCTACGGACAACCGGGCCATTAAAGTTACCATGGGAGCGGCTACCCAGGCCGTAATGGGTGGAACGGAAGAGCTGTCGACTCTGGGCACGATTGAAGTACGCCAGGAAGGCACCAGCCAGATTGCCATTACCGATGCGGGTTCTCAGGCAGGGATTGCCATATCCACAGAAGAAGGCCTCTTAAAAGTGGGTAACATTGCTGGTACTTCTGAAACAATGGTGCTGGCTTCGGGTACGCTTCTTGCGGCAGCCTCAACCCTGGCTTCAGGATCACAGATTCAAGGTAGCATTACCCTCAGTGCAGATTTAGCAATCGCTGCTGGCGATGATGATAATGTTATCGGAGCCGGATCCCTGATTGGAAGTGGATCAATTATTGGTTCCGGTACCACAATCCAGGCGGACATTAGAATCGCCGCGTTGGCTGCTGTCACGACGGCTGATAGCACCCTTGCATCAGGTTCTGTATTGAAAGCCGGTGCTGTTGCAGCTGATACCATTATTAATGCCGGTAGCATCTTTCAGGGTGATGTGTCTGCAAGTCTTTCAGGCAGTGTTGCCGGTGCCGTTGTTGTAAGTGGCGGTCAGACATATATCGCTGCCGGTCAAACGGCTAAGGTTATTGCAGATTTTACAACAATTGGTGATACAACTTTGACAGCGGGTTCAGATCTTCATACCGATTCTGTTTTGGCTGCGGGCACCGAGATTTTTGCTGATATTACAACCACCAAAGATGCCACCACCATTGCAGATATGGATCTTAAGGGTGGGTCAACCATAGAATCTACTTCTATCTTAACAACCGGAACAATATTTGCTGGTGATGCATTGACCGGTTCAGGTACAATATCCGGCGGCAGCATGACCCTGCAGAAAAATTCTAATATAGGAGCCAATTCATTTCTTGCCAATGGATCATCCCTTGGTTCAGGGATTACCACGGCTGGTGATGCAACCGTAAGTAAGGGTAAGGATATGCTCCTGGCTGTGGGCTCAACTATTGCAGCGGGTTCAACCATTACTGCTGGCACTGTATTGACCAATGACCTTGTCGCAGATGATAATACTGTATATAAAGCAGGCACTACTCTTGAATATGATGTGGTTACAGGTACCAATGTCGCTACTACAGCAGATATGGTCATTAATAGTGAATCCATATTGAAATCCGGTACAATTCTGGGTGTTAATGATGTAGCTGCGGACAGTACAGTGGATTCTTTTATGTCCGATGCCTCTGCCTATCGCCTTTCCGATGTGGATGTGACTACCCAGGAAGGAGCCCAGATCGGTATTGCAGTGGCGGATGCCGCGTTGAAATCCCTGGATAAGGTCCGGTCCGACCTGGGTTCCGTGCAGAACCAGTTGACCTCCACCATTGCCAATATTTCAACAACCAAGGTAAATGTTGAGGCTGCGGAATCCAGCATCCGTGACGTTGACTTTGCGGAAGAGTCGGCAAACTTTACAAAGATGCAGATCCTGAGCCAGGCCGGCACATTTGCCATGTCCCAGGCCAATGCCAGTTCGCAGAATGTCTTGAGCCTGCTCCAGTAAGTTTTATCGCATAAAACCAAGCGATATTTGTTAGAATCGGGGCGGCAGCTGCAAAAGCTGTCGCCCCGGTTTTTCTTTGCTTGATAAAAATAACGGTAGTAATTTTTATTCGTTCAGAAGACCGGTCATTAAGGAAGAAGGAGGTACGTTTTGAGGATTCTATTGGTTGTCTATGATAACGATTCGTATATCCACTGGTTTCCCCAGGGTTTGGCCTATATAGCGGCAGTCCTCAAAAAAGACGGCTATGATGTTGAAATTTATAACCAGGATCTCCATCATTACCCGGATGAGTACCTGACCGCTTATCTGGACCGGAACAAATTCGATATTATCGGCGTCGGCATCATTGCCGGGTATTATCAATATAAAAAACTGCTCAATATTTCCCGGGCCATTGAAAAGTCAAAACAAAGACCTGAACAGTTCATCATCGGAGGGCACGGGCCGTCCCCGGAGCCGGAATATTTTCTTGAAAAAACCGGTGCTGATGTCGCCGTGATCGGTGAAGGTGAGGAAACGGTTTTGGAACTTTTTGATGCCTTTGCCACCCATAAGCCCCTGGACCGCATCAATGGAATTGCATACCGCAACGGCGGGAAAGTTGTGTTTAACCCCAGGCGGGAACTGATAAAGGATATTGACAGCATCCCGTGGCCGGCATACGAGCTTTTTCCCATTGAATATTACAGATTGTTGAGAATGCCCCATTGCACCCACGGCGATTTTGTCATGCCGCTGCTGTCCGGCCGGGGATGTACGTTTAAATGTAATTTCTGCTACAGGATGGACAAGGGATTTCGTCCCCGAAGCGCCGAGGCCATTATCGAAGAGATTCAATACCTGAAAAAAGAGTTCGGCATATCTTATATCGCTTTTTCAGACGAACTTCTCATGTCATCCGGACAACGTACCATGGAAATCTGCGAATCTTTTTTAAAGGCCGATTTGAATATAAAATGGGACTGCAACGGCAGGCTCAACTATGCAACACCGGAAGTGCTGGCGTTAATGAAACGGGCAGGATGCGTTTTTATCAATTACGGCATTGAAGCCTATGACGATGATGTGCTGAAAAAAATGAACAAGGCCCTCTCAATCAAACAGATCGACCAAGGTATCGAATCCACATTGGCTGCCGGAATCAGTCCCGGTCTGAATATGCTGTTCGGCCATATCGGCGACAATAAGGAAACGTTGAATGCCGCCGTCGATTTTCTGATCAAATACGATGATGGAGCCCAGATGAGAACCATCCGGCCCGTGACCCCCTATCCGGGTTCTCCGCTTTATGACTATGCCGTTGAAAAAGGCTTGATTAACGATATCCGGGATTTTTATGAAAACAAACATCTAAATTCAGATCTTTTTGCGGCCAATTTTACTGAATTGCCTGAAGAAGAGTTGTATTCTGAATTGTGCGATGCCAATATACGACTCATGGAAAACTATTTTGAAAACAAGAAAAAAATAATGACTTCACAAACCCGGCATTTATATTCAACCCGGGATGCATCTTTCAGAGGGTTTCGGCAATCATAACCATTCGGGGGAATATAATTGGAATTAAAAAATAAAAAAATCCTGGTGACCGGTGCTGATGGATTTATCGGATCCCACCTGGTTGAAATGCTGGTTAACTGCGGTGCCGGCGTAAAAGCGTTAAGCCAGTACAACTCTTTCAATGATTGGGGCTGGCTGGAGAGCCTTGATTGTCTGAATGATATTGAAGTCGTATCCGGGGATGTCCGTGATCCCCATTTTTGTAAAAAAATCACAAAGCATACGGATGTAATTTTTCATCTGGCTGCATTGATTGCCATTCCGTATTCCTATATTGCACCGGACAGTTACGTGGACACCAATGTCAAGGGAACCCTGAATATCTGCCAGGCGGCCAGAGAAAACGGATGTGAACGGGTGATTCATACCTCAACTTCCGAAGTTTACGGCACCGCGCAATATATTCCCATTGATGAAAACCATCCGCTGCAGCCCCAGTCTCCCTATTCAGCCAGCAAAATCGGGGCGGATCATATGGCCATGAGTTTTCACCTGGCCTTCGGTTTGCCGGTGACCATTGCCCGGCCCTTTAACACCTACGGCCCCCGGCAAAGCGCCCGGGCGGTTATTCCCACCATCATCGGGCAGATTGCAGCCGGTAAAAAACTGATCAAACTGGGAGATGTCTCACCCACCCGGGATTTCAATTATGTCCTGGATACCTGCAAAGGGTTTATGGCTTTAGCACAATCCGACCAAACCATTGGAGAAATCGTTAATATCGGTTCCGGGGTTGAGATTTCTGTGGCAGACACCCTGGATTTGATCCGGAATATTATGAAGTCCGATGTAAAATTCATGACGGATGAACAACGACTTCGGCCAAAAGATTCAGAGGTCTTCCGGCTGTGCTGTGATAACACGAAAATAAATCGCCTCACCGGCTTCAAGCCGGACTATTCCTTGGAACAGGGACTGGAGAAAACTATTGAATGGTTTATCAACCCTGCAAACCTTTCACGGTATAAAACAGATATATATAATGTATAGCGATCTCATCACATTCATAAGGGATTGGTATCAGACCAAAGGGATTATCCCGCTTCATGAGCCTCGTTTCAGGGAAATCGACCGGAATTATGTCCTGGATGCCATTGATTCCACCTTTGTCTCCAGCATCGGCGAATATGTTGACCGGTTTGAACAGAAACTTGCCCAATATCTGGGTGCCGGATATGCAGTGGCAATGGTGAACGGAACGGCTGCCCTTCAAACGGCATTAAGGGTGGCAGGCGTTGAACAAAATGATGAAGTCATCACCCAGCCCCTGACCTTTGTGGCAACAGCCAATGCCATTGTTCATAACAATGCCGTTCCCGTATTCGTTGACGTAAACAGGGAAACCCTGGGGTTATGTCCGGCGGCCCTGGAAAATTTTCTTGATCAAAATGCTCAAAAAAACGGCAGGGGAACGTTTAATAAAAATAGCGGCAGGCGGATTGCCGCCATTGTTCCCATGCATACGTTCGGGCATCCGTGCAGGATGAGCCAGATACTTGAATTGGCAGCTTCCTGGCAAATCCCTGTTGTTGAGGATGCTGCCGAAGCATTGGGTTCAAAAATTTCAAACACACATTGTGCAACATTCGGTTCTTTGGGCGTGTTGAGCTTTAACGGGAATAAAACCATTACCTGCGGCGGCGGCGGGGCCATTATTACAAATGATACGGCGCTTGCACGAAAGGCAAAGCATTTGACCACCACGGCCAAAGTAGATCATCAATGGGAGTTTGTTCATGACGAAATCGGGTATAATTTCCGGCTGCCCAATTTGAACGCCGCCCTGGCCTGCGCGCAGCTTGAACAATTGGAGGGTTTTCTTAATGACAAACGAAAGCTTGCCGCCGCCTATGAAGCGTTTTTCAGAATAAATGAATGGGGGCGTTTTGTTACGGAACCTGACGGATGTTCCAGCAATTACTGGCTGAATGCAGTGATTACGTCTGATAAAAAACAGCGGGACGAATTTTTGAAAAAAACAAACGAATCCGGCATAATGACCCGGCCTGCCTGGAAACTGCTGCCGGATCTTCCAATGTATAAAAAGTGTCAGACCGATAACCTGAAAAATGCAAGATGGCTTGTACAAAGGATTATAAACCTGCCAAGCAGTGCGAGGAAGGCCAATGCCTGAAAAAAAAATCATTCTTGTCGGCGGCGGGGGGCATTGCCGGTCTTGTATTGATGTCATTGAGACCGGCAAGACCTTCTCCATAGCCGGAATAGTGGAACAGCCCGGAAAAGAAAATTCCGGGCCGGTCCTCGGGTACCCCGTGATCGGGTGTGATACTGACTTTGAAAACTTAAAGAAACACTATGATTATGCCCTGATCACCGTGGGGCAGATCGGGTCATCCAATGTCAGGCAAAGACTTTTCACCCTGTTAAAACAGGCCGGTTTTGTTTTTCCCGTTGTTGTTTCACCTTTTGCATATGTATCAAAACATGCACGGATCGGGGAAGGCAGTGTCATTATGCATCATGCGGTTGTAAATGCCGGAGCCGCTGTCGGGAGAAACTGCATTTTAAATACCAGGTGCTTGATCGAACATGATGCAGGAATCGGGGATCATACTCATATCTCCACAGCTGCTGTTTTAAATGGTGAATCTGAAATTGGTTGCGGAAGTTTTGTAGGGTCAAACGCAATTATTGTTCAAGGTGCCAAGCTCCCGGATAATTTTTTTTTTAAGGCAGGCAGCCTTATTGCCGGAGAAAAAGCCGGGAAAGCCATGAAGGATAATAAGTTATAATGCATCGTCACAAGGTGTTCATAATCGCCGAAGCCGGGGTGAATCACAACGGCTCCCTTGACCGGGCCAGGGAGATGGTGGCCATTGCCGCGGATGCCGGTGCCGATGCCGTAAAATTCCAGACATTTAAAGCGGAAACGCTGGTGACAAAAAGTGCGGTCAAGGCTGATTATCAAAAAAAAACATCAGCCCGGGACGAGTCTCAGTTTGAGATGCTGAAAAAACTTGAATTGTCCCATGGCGCACATTCGGAGTTGATAAAGATATGCGAACTGAAGGGGATTGAGTTTTTATCTTCTCCTTTTGACCTTGAAACCATTGATATGCTGAGGGGCTTGGGAATTCAAAAATGGAAGATCCCTTCGGGCGAAATAACCAATTTGCCCTATTTAAGAAAAATCGCTTCCTTTGGCCAGGAAATAATATTATCAACCGGGATGGCGGATCTGGAAGAAATCAAGACCGCTCTTTTTGTATTTACGAAAGCTGAAATCCCTCTGAATATGATAACCGTTCTTCACTGCAACACTGAATATCCGACACCCTTTCAGGATGTCAACCTTAAGGCCATGCAAACCATAAAGGGCTCATTTCCGGGGGTTAGAGTCGGTTACTCCGATCATACCAAAGGCATTGAAGTCCCCGTTGCGGCAGTCGCCATGGGAGCCACAATGATTGAAAAACATTTTACCCTGGATAAACATTTACCCGGCCCGGATCACAACGCATCTCTTTTGCCGGAAGAGCTGGCTCAAATGGTAAGGGCTGTCAGGAATATTGAGCTGGCCCTCGGCAGCGGCATAAAAAAGCCAAGCCGCTCGGAGAAGAAAAACATTCCCATTGCCCGGAAAAGCATTGTGGCAGCCTGCAGTATTGCCGCCGGTGAAACCTTGACCGAGGACAATCTTACGGTCAAAAGACCGGGAACAGGTATCAGTCCGATGAGATGGGATGATATCCTTGGCAGGACTGCCCGAAGAAACTATAAAAAAGATGATCTGATTGATGCGTAAAATCTGTGTCTATACATCCACCCGTGCGGAATACGGTCTTCTACGGAATCTGATTAAAGAGATCCATGAGGATTCAAATCTGCAATTGCAATTGCTGGTCAGCGGTACCCACCTGATTCCGGAACAGGGCATGACCATTGAGGAGATCCGAAGAGACGGATTTGAGCCGGACAAATGTGTGGATATCGGTCTTATTGATGATTCTTCGGCAGGAATCTGTCATTCCATGGGGACAGCCGTTTCCGGATATGGAAAATTTTTTGCTGAATACATCCCGGATCTATTGGTTATTCTTGGTGACCGGTTTGAAGCGTTCTGTTGTACAACGGCTGCCCAGGTCTGCCGTATTCCCGTTGCCCATATCCATGGGGGGGAAACGACACAAGGGGCTGTTGATGAAGCCTTTCGGCACAGCATTACAAAAATGGCCCATCTCCATTTTCCCTGTTGTGAAGCTTACCGGCGCAGAATTATCCAGATGGGCGAGCAACCGGAATATGTCTATAATGTTGGGGCATTGGGAGTGGAAAATGTCAGGAAATTAAAGCTGATGGAACAAGATGAGCTTGAAAAAGCCATCGGGTTTAAACTGGACAAACCGTTTTTCCTTGTGACGTTTCATCCGGCAACCCTGGAAGAGAAAAGTTTTAAAACACAATTTGATCAACTTTTAGCTGCGTTGGACCGGTATCCGGATCATAAGATTATTTTCACCGGAGCCAATGCTGATTCAGGCGGCAGGGTGATCAATCAAATGCAAAAGGATTACCACAAGGCGCATCCTGAACAATGCCTTGTGGTGCCGTCCCTTGGATATTTAAGGTATCTATCCGCGATGAAGTTTTGCAAGGCGCTTATCGGGAACAGTTCAAGCGGTATTTTCGAAGCACCTGCGCTTAAAGTTCCTTCAATCAATATCGGCGACAGGCAGAAAGGCAGAATCAGGGCGGAAAGTGTGGTTGACTGCTATCCTGATGAAAATTCAATACTGGCGGCTTTAAAGACAATACACGGTCGTTTTTTCCAGTCGGACTTGAAAACCATGAGTATTCCGTTTGAAAAATCCGGTACTGCTAAAAAAATTAAGGAAATTTTAAAAAAAGCCGATTTAAAAGATATTCTAAAAAAAGTATTTCATGATATCGCATACTGATCAACACTCAATAGAGAGATAGACGGGTGGAAAAATGAAAGCTTGGAAAAAAACATCTGTAGGGCCTGAAACCAGCATAAAAGAAACCATGGCGGTAATAGATAAAAGCGCACTTCAGATTGCCCTTGTTGTTGATCCTGATGACAAGCTTCTTGGGACCGTTACAGACGGTGATATCCGCCGCGGCATCTTAAAGGGAATCAGCCTTGATGAACCTGTAAAGCGTATTTTTTATGTTTCCCCTTTAACCGCCTCAGTTGACGATGATCCCGGGACCATGCACAGGATCATGAAAGAACAGCTGATTAATCAGCTTCCTATTGTTGATCACGACGGCAAAGTTGTGGAACTTATCTTTTTACGGGATATCCTGAAAGAGAAAAAACAAAAAAATCCGGTTATTATAATGGCCGGAGGCCTTGGCACCAGATTGCGTCCGTTAACCGATTCATGCCCCAAACCGCTTTTAAAAATCGGGGGAACCCCTTTACTTGAAACGATTCTTGAAAGTTTTGTCAAAAAAGGCTTCGACACCTTTTATATTTCAGTGAATTACAAAGCAGAGATGATTGAGGAATACTTTGGGGATGGTTCTAAATGGGGAGTGAACATTGAATACCTCAGAGAAACACAGCGGCTTGGCACGGCCGGTAGCATCAAACTGCTTCCTGAGAAACCATCGCTGCCGTTTATCGTGATGAACGGTGACCTTCTGACCAAAGTTGATTTTAAGCAACTTATAGAATTTCATATCAACAATAACAAACTCAGCAATGCCATGGCAACCATGTGCGTCAGGGAATACAACATGCAAGTACCCTATGGGGTAATCAAGCAGGAAGGTAACAAACTGGTGCAGCTTGACGAAAAACCTGTCCAGCGATTTTTCGTTAACGGAGGAATTTATGTATTTCAACCGGAGATGATAGACCTGATACCGGATAACGAATATTTTGATATGACCCATCTCTTTGACAGGATGATGGAGAAAGATTATAAAACCGTGATATTCCAGATCAGGGAATACTGGATGGACATCGGGCATAAAAGGGATTTTGAAACGGCTGACGGCGAATACGGCGAAATATTCTGGGGGTAGTTTAATTTTAAGAAAATCATTAAAAATGTTTAAAAACAAGAAAATACTTGCCGTCATCCCTGCCCGTGGCGGTTCAAAGGGGGTTCCGCGGAAAAATATTAAGCTGGCAGGGGGAAAGCCTCTAATTGCATGGGTAATTGAGGCAGCCAAAACATCAGCTTATATTGACAGATTAATTCTCTCTTCTGATGATAATGAGATCATCAGGGTTGCTGAAACTTACGAATGTGAGGTTCCCTTTGTCCGTCCTTCAGAATTTGCTCAAGATAACAGTTCGAGTTCTGATGTTATCGTTCATGCACTTAGCAAAATTTCCGGTTATGATTATGTGATGCTTTTGCAACCCACCTCTCCATTCACCTCAAAAGAGGATATAGATGGGTGTATAAAACTCTGTATTACTTCAAAAGCCAAATCGACCGTATCTGTAGTAAAACCGGATAAAAGTCCCTACTGGATGTTTGAAATGGGGAAAAATAACAGGTTAAAATCTATTATGGGGAGCCGATATTTAAATTGCAGAAGACAGGATCTTCCTTCTGCATATATCCCAACCGGTGCCGTTTATATGGCTGAATCAAGATGGTTTTTGGAGAATAGGTCTTTTTATTCTGAATTTACAATCGGCTATGAAATCCCCAAAGAACGATGTTTGGATATTGATACGGAATTTGATTTTAAATTGTTTGATTTTTTGATCCGACACATTGAGTAATTGAATTTTTTGAATAAAAATA
This sequence comes from Desulfobacter sp., assembly GCF_050177295.1. Classification (NCBI taxonomy): domain Bacteria; kingdom Pseudomonadati; phylum Thermodesulfobacteriota; class Desulfobacteria; order Desulfobacterales; family Desulfobacteraceae; genus Desulfobacter; species Desulfobacter sp. The sequence continues at coordinate 3,546 of NZ_JBFXHE010000052.1, read as the reverse complement.
TGCTATAGATTCTGACAGCCAGATCTATTCGCCGTTAAGAATACCCATTTTAAGTTTTAACTGTTGATAGGCGGCTCTGGCTGCCTCCAACTGGTCTGTGGCCATGTAACAGTCGCCCATTTTTTTGAGTAGATTTATGTTGTCGGGCAGATGCAGAAAACAGTTTTCATAGGCGATGATTGCATCTTCATTTTGGCCGCTGTCCCGGAGGCTGTCCCCTATGGTTTCCCAGTAATCTGCAAATTTAGTATCCAGTTTGATTGCTTTGTTCAATGCCTTGATGGCACCATTAAAATCACCAATGATAAACAGGGTGTCAATGGTGGCAGAATGAATCTCATGGTTATCGGGTGAGTATTCCATGGCTGATTTAAGGCTTTCAATGGCGTTTTGATACTCTTTTTGCGACAAGCACAGTTTGCCTTTGTATAGAAAAATATTGCTTGCCAGATCTGACGGAAGAGTGTCACACAAATTTTTCTGATCCATTGCATTCCGGTACCATTCATTTATTAATTCAGCTGAGTTCTGATAATTATCGGTATCAACATCTGATTTTATTTGTTTCAGGTCCTCTCTTAGGATGGTTTCCAGTTCTTTTTGAAGTTCGATGTTGTCTGGATGATACCTGAGGCCTTTTTGTACCATGTATTTCACGCTTAATTCACGTCCCAGCTGGGTTTTAAAATACCGGGCAAACTTCAGGAAATCATCTCCCATCTCGTGTAAGTATGTGTCAATCTGACGGCTGAGGTTTGGATCGCATTCTATTGCTGTTCGAAAATAATGATCTGCTTTTTCAAGCATATTAGACTGAGCAACTGAACAGCCAAGATAAAAATAAACCTCACCGGATTCAGGCATTACCTTGCAAAGGTCTTCCAGAAGATGAGTGGCCAGATAATAATTTTCTGACTTGATATAGAGACCGGCAAGTTTAAGTTTGTTTTGTTCGGTTTGGGAGCCTTTATTGATTTTTTCCAGATAGTTGCTTTCTTTTTGGTGAAATGATGCGACCATGTTTAAATTGTCTGAGAGGAGTGTCAGAGTCTCTTTTCGGATTTTATTGATGCCGAGCAACCTGTTTAAATTTTTTATCAGCCACTCAATATATCTGTCGGGATCATTTTCGAGTATTGAGATATCCTGTTTTTGGCGTTCACTTTCTTTTAATCCTTCCATGGTTATCTCTTCTAAGATTTTCCAGACTTCCAGAGTATCATCCAGGTCTTTATGAAATTTATCAATTTTATTTATTTGTTTTTTTTGTGACAGGGTAAGCATATCAAAAGATTTAATAAGCTTGCCATTTCTTTTCGCTTTTGTAAGTTCTTTTAATAACGACCTTGCAATTTCATCCGAGGATTTAATGATTTTATCTAATTTTTTGGTTTTACTGAGTATTCTGTTGAACTCAACAAGCATTTTGTCAGACGCGATTGGTTTTGAAGCTGAATAAAACTCTTTTAGGCGTTGGTTTGTATTGATAAATTTGTTGCAATATTTATCGATGGTTTCTTGTAAAGTCAGAATGTTGGTACCTTCAATGTTTGCACCTCCTTCCGTTGCATTTATGTGGGTTTTATCGGATTTGGCAATGGCAGATTCGAAAAATCCTTTCATGCTTAAAAATGAACGGTTGGTTTGTAAAATTTCTCCGTTGATACCGGTAACGGTTTCTCCCTGGACTTGATTTGTTATTATCTTTGTCGGGGCACTCCCTTGAAGGACCGTTCCCTTTGCGTGGGAAGCAGAAGCAGAACCCGGATAAGCAAGATCCTGACCAATAAATATGATTGGATCACACCCCAGCATGTGTGCGGCAATAAGGTTTAAGTGCGCTACAGTGCTGGCACCGCCGGTCAGGAGTTTTCCGCCAAGCAGTGAATTGAGCCACGCTTCGATGGGCTTGCCCGTAAATGTCCAGAAGATTTGTTCAGCCGGAAATACTTTAGGGGTTTTGGGGTTTACCCAGGATGAGCAGATCAGGGCAATATCTTTAACCTGTGGTATTACATCGGCAAATTTTTCAAACGTAAGGTTGTTCGGGTCAATACAAGTGAGAAAGTGGGGATGTACACCGTTTTTCAACAGAGCAGGTAAAACCGTATCAACGGCAATAATGACCGCTTTCTCCTGGGCCTGTTTAAGCAGATGGATATTTTTATCTAAAGACGGTCCCCCAGCAACCAGAATGGCAGGAACGCCATCAAATTTATTTTGTATATGTTCCAATAGCAGATGATGATGTATGGTGCAGATATGCTTGAAGCGGTTGGTTAGAAAATCTTTACCCAGTAGTCTTGTGGTTGTTCCGCCAATGTTAAGACTGTTGATATGGGCAAAAAGATCATCCTTAAGCTGGTTATATCCGTCCGGGTTAAAGCTGAACGAAGGCAGATGATGTAATATGTTTGAATCTTCAAGCTGCAAGGTTCTGGACGCTGCAGCCAGTGCTTCAGCAATATCCGCTTTTGCTCCGATGCCCAAAATAAGCCGATGGTCTTCCAGTATGGGAGAAAGATCAATATATCGAAGTGCCTGGATGAAAATTCCGATCTCCAGTTCAAAAAGTGCCAGATTTTGAAGATGAGGTCGTTGTTTTAATATGTTGAGAGCCGAGTAAAAAAGACCCATGCCGAGGATGGCGACAAACCCTTTATGGTCTGCAGGAATTTTTTCGATAAAATCTGAACTTTCCTTTTCCGGATTCACTTCATTGTGAAGAAGAATTGAATCTCCCTGGTCATTGGTGACTGTAAGATTGGGTTTGCCGTTAGGAGCAAAAGAAATTTCACCGAGAGCTTCTGTTTGATCTTCTGTAATTTGTTTCCATACTGACGGCTGATTCTTTTTTAGTAATTTAAGGTTTGACTCGTAGTAGTCGGTATATTCCTGATTCATTTTCATATCTCCAAAGGCCTGTTTTCCGAAATTTATGTATGATTTTTATATTCCGGGTTTGCCGGGCAGGCAAGCGCTTTAAATTTTTTTTAACTATACTCGATGATCCAGTTTTTTATAACGGACTGATATCATTGCATTTGTCAAAAAGGATAAATTTTGTGGCACGATTTTTAAAATTCAATAATATCAATTTGTTATCGAATCGCCGTGGGAGATCTGGTTCCAAATCATGAAATTTAGCCTCCTATAGTTATGCGATTTGACGAAAAACTGGATCATCGAGTATAGATTACAGAAAAATCATTTTTTCTTCCAGTGCCTGATCACCATTTCATTAGATAGGGAACTGCTGCATTCAGAACTCACGGCGCCGGTTACAAGAAAAAAACGACATTATCCGGATCTGGCCGGATATTAAACGCATCTTTTCCGTGGCCCATTCAAAAGCAGAATATGACCGGCAGGTATCTTTTCTTGACAGCATTTTGGATGAAGTCGGAGAGGACGAAGATCACCCGCTGGCGTCTCTGGTCGAGACCATCGGCAGTTTGGTGGAAACGTATGAAACCGCCCACTTGCCGGAACATGAGGGAGCACCAGTTGACATCTTGAAGTGTTTAATGCAGGAACACGGTGTCA
>NZ_JBFXHE010000051.1:13259-17998 GCF_050177295.1 Desulfobacter sp. | reverse complement strand
AATTTTTTCAAATTTTCTGTTAATAGCCGGACTATTGACATAAAATTTGGGAGAATTGGGGCCATTTTCATGAGATTGCAGCCGATTCATCAATTACCAAACAGGCTCTAAGGCTGGAGTACCCATGGCCCGGCAAAAGGCACACCCAGGGTCCGGTGCAGATGTCCCCACTCAGATAAAGAAACGGACTATATTCTGCTCATGTACCAGGTCACCCAGTTTCTGCCGGACAAATGGAAAAAAAGTTCTGGAAACCGAATTGGATATTTCCGATACCTTTGTTACGGCCCTGACCCAAAAAAATTCAATGTAAAAGAATAAAGGAGTTTAGAATGAATAAAGCTGTTATCGTCAGTGCCACCCGAACCCCTTTAGGCAGTTTCGGCGGTTCATTGAGCGGCATAAGCGCCACCACTCTCGGTGGGCTTGTCATCAGGGAAGCAATCCGGCGTGCTGATATTGAGGATGCCGTGGTGGATGAGTGCATCATGGGCATGGTTCTGCCCTGCGGATACGGCCAGAATCCGGGCAAACAGGCTGTGGTTAAGTCGGGCCTTCCCTGGGACGTCGAAGCCATTACCATAAACAAGGTGTGCGGGTCATCGCTTAAGGCTGTTATGCTGGCAGCCCAGGCCATCCAGTGCGGAGATGCGGAGGTTGTGGTGGCCGGCGGCATGGAGACCATGAGCATGGCGCCCTATTATATGGACAAGGCCAGATGGGGGCATCGGATGGGGCCGGGCCGCATTGAGGACCATATGGTCCATGACGGGCTGTGGGATATTGTCAATGATTTTCACATGGGCATGTCCAATGAGCTTTGCTCCGAGCGCTGGGAAGTGACCCGGGAGGACCAGGACCGGTTTGCGGCCCGGTCCTATGAAAGGGCCAACAAGGCTGTGGCCCAGGGGCGGTTTAAGGATGAGATTATGCCCGTTTCAATCCCCCGGCCAAAGGGTGACCCCCAAATTTTTGATACGGACGAATGCCCCCAGGAGACAAGCTTTGAATTTTTGTCCAAAATGAAGCCCGCTTTTAAAAAAGATGGCGTGGGCACGGCAGGCAATGCGTCCATCATCTCCGATGGCGCAAGCGCCGTGGTGGTGATGAGCGAATCAAAAGCAAAGGCCCTGGGATGCACTGTCATGGCTGAAATCGGGGCCCAGGCCTCCTATGGCATTGATATGAAATATGTGCTTATGGCGCCCATTTATGCCATTCCCAAGGTGTTGAAAAAGCAGGGGATCGGTGTGAATGATGTGGGCCTGTTTGAGATCAACGAAGCCTTTGCCGGCACCTCCACCGGCATCAACAAGGTCCTGGAACTGGACCCGGAAAAGGTGAACGTGAACGGCGGTTCCGTGGCTTTGGGACATCCCATCGGCGCCTCCGGTGCCCGGGTTCTGACTACGTTATTGTATGAAATGGCCAAAAGAGATGTAAAAACCGGCCTGGCTTCGCTGTGTTTAGGTGGCGGGGAGGCTGTGGCACTGGTTGTCAACCGGTAGGTAGTGACCGTTCTTTATAAACAGGCACTTAAACTATATTCAAACCCGGTGCGCAATAGTGTGCCGGGTCAATTCTTTTTCAAGTTGAATGTATAGGAGAACAGGACAATGGAAGTAAAAACCTTTGGTGTTGTTGGTTCCGGCCAGATGGGCAACGGCATTGCCCAGGTGGCTGCTGCGGCAGGGATGAATGTGATCATGAGCGATATTAAAGAAGCGTTCTGCGAAAAAGGCCTTGCTACAATCGCAGGCTCCCTGGACCGTCTGGTAAAAAAGGAAAAAATAACCCAGGCTGACAAGGATGCCACCCTTGCCAGGATTACCACCACTACGGATTTAAAGGATATGGCCAAGGCCGATTTCGTGGTTGAGGCGGCTGTGGAACGCCAAGACTTGAAATTCAAAATTTTCAGGGATCTGGACGAGATCTGCCCTGCACATGTGATCCTGGCCTCCAACACCTCATCCATTCTCATCGGCAGTATCGCAGCCCAGACCTCCCGGCCGGATAAGGTTATCGGCATGCACTTCATGAACCCCGTACCTATGATGAAACTTGTGGAGGTCATCAAGGGGATTGCCACCTCCGAAGAGACCTTTAAACTGACCTGGAATCTGTCCGAAAAATTCGGCAAGGTCCCGGCCCAAGCCAATGATTACCCCGGTTTCATTGCCAACCGGATTCTCATGCCCATGATCAATGAGGCGGTTTTCTGTCTTTACCAGAGTGTTGGAAACAAAGAGGACATTGATACGGTCATGAAGCTTGGCATGAACCATCCCATGGGCCCTTTGACCCTTGCCGACCTCATTGGCCTGGATACCTGCCTTGCCATCATGGAAACCCTGTATGACGGATTCAAGGATTCTAAATACAGACCCTGCCCGCTGTTGAGAAAATATGTGGAAGCAGGATGGCTGGGGCGCAAAACCGGCAAGGGATTTTACGATTATAAATAGAGTTTGGTTTTGCGGCATCCGGATACGGCATGACGCAATAAAAATAGCAGAGCTTACAAAGAAAAGGCGGGGCATTATTTACCCTGCCTTTGATTATTTTATCGTTTAAAGCAGGGTTTCAGCAGGGTCGCATCCAGCAATGGAAAACACACAGGGGTCAGAAATTGAATCTTATTGATCTGAGCACAAATGAGAAAAAAGTATTTGGGCTCCACCTTGTGTATTCGACCATCGAAGGCATTCTGGCCGGTGTTGTGGTCCTTAACGAGTTTGTGTTTATAAAAAGCCTTCGGGGAACAGAGATGCAACTGGCCCTTCTTTTCCAGGCCAGCATCATCGTGTTCATTTTTTCGGTTGTCATCCATGAATTGGTAAAAAGATTCAAAAAGAAACATATCCTTAAAGGAACAGCATTGATCACCCGGATCCCTCTGCTTCTGATCTTGTTTTTCCCCAGAAAAGTGCTTCCGGATGAAGCCATGGTGTTCTATCATTATTTTTTTCTGCTGATCTTTGTGTTTTATTATCTGTCCATGCCCATTGTTTATCCGATCATCAACAGCATTCTAAAAAATAATTACAGCCATTCCCATTTTGGGACATTTTACAGTTATGCCACCATGACCAGTAAAATTGTGATGATGATCACGACATTTGTTTTTGGGTGGATGCTTGACAACAATCCCTTTTCGTTTATTTATGTTTATCCTGCCATGGGAATCCTGGGAATCATCTCCCTGTTTCTGCTGTCAGGCGCGGTCAAGGAGCAGTACCTTCAGACCGGTGAACCGGTCCTTCCCGTAATGTCCTCACTTGGCAAGTCATTAAGAGATATGAAGGCAATTATAAGGTCCAACAAGCCTTATCGTGATTTTGAAGTGGGATTTATGATTTACGGATTTTCGTTTATGCTCACGGCGTCGGTTATCACAATCTTTCTGGTTGAACAACTGAAGTTGAATTATACCAGTATTGCCTTTTACAAAAATTCGTATAACGTCATAGCCATTCTTCTGCTGCCGTTTTTCGGCAATCTCATCGGCCGGATAGAACCACGCAAATTTGCCGCATTCACATTCCTAACCTTGCTCATGCATCTGTTTTTCCTGGGACTCAGTGAGTACTTTCCCTACTATTGGGACGTTGGCGCGTATCGCTTTTATTACCTGGTGGTTGCCGCGTTTGCCTGGAGCGGATTGTTTGCAGCAAGCATGTCGCTTTTATGGAATATCGGTTCAGCATATTTTTGCAGCGACAATGATGCCGCCGCATACCAATCGGTCCATCTGAGCATGGTGGGGGTTCGGGCAATAATTGCGCCGCTGTTCGGCATCTGGTTATACCAGGACATCGGGTTTACAGGTGTCTTTGTCCTGGGCGTATTATTACTGGCCCTATCCATCCTGATTATGTTCTGGTCAATCAGGCGAAATAAGCAGGTAATCAGATAGGCACACACTATCATTGTTGAGCCGTAACTATCCAGATGCTGATCACGCCCTGGGCATGCCTGATCTGTTGCCGTATTTTAAAACGGCCTTGAATAAGAGGGATCATCCCGCCTTTGTTCACATAGTTTTTAAAATTTCGATAATGCGCTTCACCAGCCAGGCGTTCAATCGCGGTGGCAGCGATTTTGCTGATCATCTTGGCCTGATCATCCAAAGAAAAATCCACTAAAATAAGTTGCCCGTCCGGTGCCGACAGACGCTTTGCCTCCGCCAGCATATTATTTTGCATCCGGGCAGATTTTTCATGAACTGCAAGGGAGATGATGATGATGTCGAAACTTGCATCAGGCAGTCCTGTGTGTTGCACATCACATTCCAGCAGAGTTGCAATTTTATCGCCTTTCCGGGCGACCTTGAGCATTTCCGTGGACAGATCCATACCTGTTAAATTGCTGAAACCTGCGTCTGACATTTTTTTCAGCTGATCGCCGGTCCCGCAGCACAGATCCAGAATGCGTGCGTCATGGTTTGGAATCAGACGAATGATGTCCTGACGGATCTTTTTCAGGGCAAAATAGAGTATTGGATCGTATATTTTTGCAGCCAAAGCACCTTGGGTATCCATTGTTCACTTCCGCTTATTTTATGACCAACCGGCTGCTGTTTGAATCGTCTTTTGGGCTGCAGCCGTTTTTCTGCGGGCAAGGCGTACACCCTTCACATTCACAGCTGCACGAGGACTGTCCTTTAAAAACATTGATCATCCTTTTTATTAAATAAAACAAGGCTGCTGCCACAATCAGTCCCACCAGAATATTTC
>NZ_JBFXHE010000051.1:0-13159 GCF_050177295.1 Desulfobacter sp. | reverse complement strand
TTCTGCGGGCAAGGCGTACACCCTTCACATTCACAGCTGCACGAGGACTGTCCTTTAAAAACATTGATCATCCTTTTTATTAAATAAAACAAGGCTGCTGCCACAATCAGTCCCACCAGAATATTTCCCATTTTTTCCTCCTTACTAACATGATCAAAATAAAATAGCCCGTCTACTTGTCTTGTAGGCCGGTCTTTTTTTCTTTTTCAGCCCCCGCCCCATTGGGTGCCGGGTTGATAAAGAAACCATCCGAATCAGCGTTTTTTAAAGGCCAGACGTTCGCTGATTTTTGCGGCCTTTTCGTACTCCACAAAGGCCAGAATCTGAGAGGCGGAAACCTCGCGCATTCTCAAAAATATTTCATAGGCAACAGAAAGTTCCATCTTATTGACAATTTCCGCAGCCGCTTTGGGTTTCATGCTGGCATACATTTTCACCAACCGGTTCATTTTTGCTTCAAATGCGGCAGCTTCTTCACTTTCTTTGGCGGTTTTCTTATTTTCAAGCCGGGCCATATCTTCTTCAATCTGTTTTTTCAAGGCCGTCAAAGACGCCAGTTTTTCATCAATCTGGGCTTCATAGGTTTCCAGTTCCTTTTTTTCCCTGGCCAGTTTTTCACTGGCCTCGGCCACGGCTTGTTTCTTATCTTCAAGGCCCTGAAGAACGACCTTGGCAGGATCGGGGCACTCGGGGCATTCCGGACAGGGAGCTTGCTCTCCTCCTGCTTTTTCACCCTCAGCCGGTGCCTTTTCCGGTTTATCTTTTTTCGTCTGCGGATCCTTGTCTTCTGCCAAAACCAGTGCCGGCTGCCCCGAATGTATATATGAAACACCAACAAAGGCTGCCGTTATCAAAAACAGACTGACCCCAAAGCCGGCTATCCAGCGTTTAAACGCGTTCATTGTTCACCTCCCTGGCTGTTCTCAAGGATGCTATTTCATCCAGGCTCTTCTGCTCTTCCCGAATCATTTCATGGGTATATTCCCGAGCCTGTTTTTCCCGCAGCCGCTCCAGAGATTCCTTGTCAATGGTTCTTTGTTTAAGCGCATCCCGCTTGTCGCCCAGAATTTTTTCAAGTTCGGTTTTTCTGGTACGTTCAAGTATGATCATCTGGTCAAGTGCAGTAATAAACTGTCTGTACCGATTGAACTGGCCTGCACCCATCCCTTTTTCCACCAGGGATTCAAGCTGGTCAGCCGCAGATATTTTGTCATTTTGCAACCCTGTCATACGCTGTTCACAGGCCAGGACATCGGCCACGGCCCGGGCCATTTCCTGCTTGGCAAGCTGCTCAAGATGGCGCTTGTACTTTAAAAGGCTTTGCAGTCTGAACTGAAATTTTTTCATGGATCAGGCCTATCCTTTTTTGGGTTCAGACGGCCCACCCTTAATTTCCAGCGCCTTTTTCAAGCCGGCTACACTGGCCGACATATCCATTTTCTTGCCAATGTTCTGGCGCAGCATCTGGTTGATGCCGGGCATCAGCTTCTTGGCCTGGTCCACACTGGGGTCTGACCCGTCCACATAAGCACCGATGGAGATCATGTCCTCTGCATTTCGATATGCGGCCATGATCTTGACGGCTTTGTCCCGCATGGCCATGTGGTCGGGTTTGCTGACATCCCTCATTACCCTGGAAACACTGGCCATGACATCAATGGCCGGGTAGTGCCCGCGGTTGGCAAAATCCCTGGATAAGACAATATGTCCGTCAGTTATGGAACGTACCGTATCCCCCACCGGGTCGTTCATGTCATCGCCTTCCACCAGAACCGTGTAAATTCCGGTTATGGAGCCGCCGCTTTCAAGGGCGCCGGGACGTTCTAAAAGAATGGGAATCTGGACAAAAAATGAGGGGGTATATCCTCTGGTGGTCGGTGGCTCACCGGCAGCCAAGCCCACATCCCTGGAGGACATGGCAAACCGGGTAATGGAATCCAGCATGAGCAGCACATCCTTTCCCTGATCCCTGAAGTATTCGGCAATAGTGGTGGCCAGATATGCGCCCCGCATACGGGTCAACGGCGGGGAATCCGATGTGGCCGCCACGAGGACAGCCCGCTTGAGCCCCTCTTCTCCCAGGGTCTCCTCCACAAAATCCTTGACCTCCCGGCCCCGCTCCCCAATCAGCCCGATCACCACCACATCCGCAGCAGTATGTTTGGTCATCATGCCCATGAGCACACTTTTTCCCACGCCGGAGCCGGCCATGATGGCCACCCGCTGTCCCCGGCCCAGGGTAATCATGGAATTAATGGCCCCGATGCCGACATCAAGGGGCTCTTTGATCATTTTCCGCTGCAAAGGTCCCAGGGGCTTTCCATACAGATAATAGGAAGTTGAACCTGAAATGGGCCCCTTATTGTCAATGGGATTTCCCATGCCGTCCAACACACGCCCAAGCATGTCATCGCCCACCGGCACCATGGGGGAAGATGCCACCGGCACAATCCGGCTTCCCATGCTGATTCCCCGAATTTCACCAAAGGGCATGAACAGCGCTTTTTCTTTCCGGAATCCCACCACTTCGGCCATCACGGCCTTCCCACGGTTATTGATAATGCGGCACACACCGCCCACGCCAAGGCCTAAGCTGTCCCCTTCGACAATCAGCCCGATCACCTGTGACACCCGGCCTTCGGGCGTCACGGTCCGAACATTTTCCACAGCCCTGGCATAAACGCTGAAATCCACTTTTTCAAAAAAATCGTTCATCATACCTTAACCTGGGTCTTTGCCTGGGCAATGGCATCGTAAACCGCCTTAAGTTTGGATTCTGGATCTGTGGCAATGGTGGCACCGGCACTTTCAATGCGACACCCCCCTTTGGGAATCATGGCGTCCGTATTGACTGTAATATGCGCCAGGGAGCGTACAGACTCAAAAAAGGTCTCTTTAATCATCTCCACATATTCATAGTCTTCTTCGGCCACACTCAGTGTAATTTCCTCCGGGGAGGCAAGCTGGGACAACGCGTCCAGAATTGTGTCCTTGATCACAGCATCGTCTGAATCAAGTTTGGCCATCACCACTTTTCCGGCAATCTGGCAGACAAGTTCCACCAGCTGAATTTCGTATCGTGCCAGCATGCTTTCCAGCATTTGATCCGCAGTTTCCAATGCCTGCCGGAAAGGCTCCAGAACCTGCGCCATTTCCTGGACAATCTCCTGTTTTCCGGCATCACGCCCCTGTTCCAGGCCCTTTTCAAAACCGTCGGCCGTACCTTTGGCAAGCCCGTCGGTCTCTCCCTGTTTAAATCCTTGTATCCGGCCTTTTTCCAGCCCCTCTGCATAACCCTTGGCATGGCCGTCGGCCCGCCCTTTTTCAAGGCCCTTGGCCAGACCTTGTTCATACCCTTTGGCAAAGCCCTGTTCTTCCGGCGTGGGTCCCTGTTCCGGCGCATCCGCATTCTGAACATCCTCTTCCGCCAAAGGCCCAGAGACATTTTTTTTTGTACCGGGTTTATCCGCAACCACATCCGCACCCTGAATCAAAGGCTCGAACAATTCCTCTTTAAGTTGTTTGGTCACTTTATAAAGGGCCTCAAACCCGCCTTCCTCCTTTTGAACGTCCAAGGGATCAAACAAAAGCTTAAACCGGTCAAAATCAGGCCGGGTATCCGGCCTTTTAAGTGACACCTCGTTATCAAAACTGTCAAGGGAACCCACATCTATGGGCTTGAATCCATCATCCGCCAAAGATGACCGCACGTCTTTATGTTCTGCTTGATCAGACAAGGATATCATCCTTTCCTTTACCCAGGGTTATGGTGCCGTCGGCCTCAAGCTCTTTGGCAGCCCTGACCACGGCCTGCTGGGCTTCTTCAACCTCTGCCAGGCGGACAGGACCCATGGCATCCAGATCGTCTTTAAGCATTTCACCTGCCCGCTGGGACAGGTTGGCAAAAATCTTGGCCTTCATCTCTTCGGTTGCGGTCTTCAATGCGTAGGTGAGTTGCTGGCCTTCAACCTTCTTGAGAATTTCTCTCATGGCCGTATCATCAACGTTGGTCAAATCCTCAAATACAAACATGAGTTTGCGGATCTCATTGGCCATGTCTGCATCATCTTCCTCAACATATTCCATAACCGCATCTTCGGTGGATTTATCCACACCATTAATGATATCCACCAGGACTTCCAAGCCGCCTGCTTTGCCTCCGGGGCCCACAGCACCGCTGAGTTCATATTTCAGGGCCTTGTCTACATCACGGACAACATCCTCGGAAATCTGACCCAGACGGGCAATCCTCATGGCAATATCGCCTTTAAGTTCGTCCGGCAAATTCATCATGATTTCCGAAGAAATTTCTGCAGGCATATGGGCCAGGATCATCGCTATGGTCTGGGGATGTTCACCTTCAATATATGTAGACAACGTGTTCACATTCACATTCCGGCTCCAGATAAAAGGCTTGTCCTGTTTCTTCTTTTCCAGGTCGTCCAGAATGGCTTTGGCGTCCTTGTCATTTAGCGTTCTGGTTACGACATTCTTAATAAAGGAGTCCCCTTCAACAACTATTTTAGACTCACCCTCAAATTTGACATTGAAATCAGCGCACACAACCTTGAGCATGGCTGGTGTAATCTGGTCAACCTTGGACATTTCAAAGGCAATGTCAGCAATCTCCTGTTCCTTCATTTTTAAAAACACCTGGGTTGTATATTCTTCTCCCATGTACATGAGAAATACTGCAGCCTTTTGACAACCGTTTAGATTTTCCGGATCAATTGCTTTTGGCATGGAATTACTCCTCCTCTTCCTCCTCTACTTCACCGAGCCATCCCTTGATGATATTCACAGCCTTTGACGGATCTTTTTCCGCATAATACCGGGCCTTTTCCTGGTCACTCATGTTGGCCAGGTATGCGTTCCGCTCTGCTACGGTCATTTTCGCAATGAACTCTTCCTTCTGCTCTTCGGTCATCATCTCAAAGAATTCACGCTGCTGATCCGCATTCATCTCAATAAAGCCAGGTTCCTTATCCTCTCCCTCAAGCAGGGCAAGTTCTTCCGGTGAGGGCAGGGCCTCCTGTTCCACCGTAACCTTGATGTCGCGAACGGTTTTTATGATAGGCCGGATGACGAACAAAAACAATACAAATACCAGCAGTAAATTGGCAATGAGACGTCCGTATTCCTTCTGGACCATGCGCCAGCCTGTAAGTTCTTCCTGGGTTCCCTGCATGTCGCCGATGGAGGCAAAGGGGAAGCACTCCATGGAAATCTGGTCGTTGCGTTCCTCATTATATCCCATGGCCCTGCTGACAATACTTTGAAATTGCTTCATCTCCTCGGCAGACCTGGGCATATACACCCGTTTGGTGTCGCCCTTGCCATCTGCCTGGAACTCATATTTACCGTCAATCACGGCTGCGACTGAAAGCCTTGTGAGCTCAGCCATGGGTTTCTGGGTCTCCCTGACCCGTCGGCTGATTTCGTAATTAACTGTATCATCACTCTTATTGATCCGCTCCCGGTCTTTATTGCCGGTCTGGTCTTCATCGGTGATGGGGTTGACAGATGACGGAATACCGATCTCTTCATTAAGCTGAACCACCTTTTCAGCTTTGTTTTTCCGGCTGCGGATAAATTCCCCGCCCCGCTCAAACGGATCATAAATTTCTTCATTCATGCTGTTTTTGGAAAAATCCATTTCCGAGGTAACCCGGACAATGGCTTTGTCCGTGCCCACGATGCGCTCAAGCATGGTCTCAATTCTGTGCGTCAAATTCTCTTCAAACCGCACCTTATACTGATACTGGGCATCTGCCAGATTTTCTGCATCAATACGGGCCTGCTCTTCTTCGGATTTTCCCTCAAACAGAATCCGGCCCGCAGTATCCACAATGGTGACCAGTTTCGGGGTCAGATCCTGAACTGAAGAAGCCACCAGATGTGCAATGGCAGCCACTTCGTCTTTCTTGAGATCAGCAACCAGTTCCAGCAAAATGGATGCCGAAGGCTGTTTGGTCTCCTCCACGAAAACCGACTCCTTGGGCAGTACAATCATGACCTTGGCATCCTTAACAGCCTCAAATGCGGTAATGGTGCGTGCCAGCTCCCCCTGAAGCGCCCGCTTTTTATTAATTTTCTGAACAAACTCGGTGGTACCGAAGTCGCTTTTATCAAAAATCTCGTATCCAACCCCGCTGCCTTTGGGAATACCTTCCTTGGCCATGGTCAGCCGGACATCATACACCATGGCTTCCGGCACCAGAATAGTGGTCCCGTCACCGGTCAGACGATAGGGCGTCTTGGCGGATTTTAATATGTCCACCACAGCAGCCGCATCTTCCTGGCTCAACCCTGAATATGCGACTTTATAAGAGGTTTTGTTAGCCCAGAAAAACATGGTGATAAACCCTGCCACCACCACTAGAACCAGTCCGCCCAGAAGGACTTTACGGACCATGCTCATCTCTTTGAACATGGTAATGATTTTTTTAATTACGGGATTCATTTACGCGGCTCCTGCTCTGCAAGGGGTTATACCTGCATACGCATGATTTCTTCATAGGCACTCATGGCCTTGTTCCGGACCTGTGCCAGTACTTTAAGGGAGGTGGAGGCACGGCTTAAGGCCATCATGCCTTCATGGATACCAAGATTGCCTTCAATGACAGCCTCAACAGAATCATCTGCCACATGCTGATTATTATTAACCTCCAGGATGGCTGATTCCAGACGTTCCATGAATTCGGGGCGTCGCTTGGCTACCCGGTCCGCCACAGATTCCCGGTACAAAGAAAGTTTGCCGGGGACTGCTGCATTTATCTCATCCATTTATCCAATCCTTTTCCTAAAAAATCACTTACCAATCTCAAGGGCTTTGGAGACCATATCTTTTGTGGTGGAAAGCGCCGTAACGCTGGCCTCATAGCTTCGACGGGCCACCATCATGTCTGAAATTTCAGTTAAATGGTCCACATTGGGCATCTTCACATATCCTGTGTCCGGATCTGCATCGGGATGGGCAGGGTTGTACACCAGGTGAAAATCCTCCTGGGACCTGACAATCTGATCTACCCTGACACCCGTACCGTTATCCGGCTTTTTCTCATCCTCAAACTCAATGGCAGATAATTCAATCTCGCCGGATTGCTCTTTTCGAATTTTTTTTTGCACCACACTTTCAAAGGAGTCGATATTATCGCCTTTAAATACCACCATTTTTCTACGATAGGGTCCGCCGTCTTCACTTCTGGTGGTATCCACATTGGCCAGGTTTTCAGCAATCACATTAAGTTTCATACGATGGGCCGCAAGGGCCGTGCCGCTGATTTTTGCTGCATTCATTAAATCCATGGATTATTTCCCTCCCTCATCAATGGCATAGTTGAGTATGGTCATTTTACGCAACAGCATCTCGGCCGTAGATCTGAATTTCACATTGTTCTCCATCAGATTCATCATTTCCGTATCAATGTTCACCGAATCCAGGTGATAGATGTCCACATCTTCGCTCTCCATACCCTTAATCTGACCGGCAGACCCTTCAATATTGCCGGGCAAATGTTTTTCATTGGTTTTTTCCAGATAATCAGGTTCAGGTCCGGCCATGGCCCGTTTGAGCGCACTTTGAAAATCTATATCGCTGGGCGTATACCCGATGGTATCCATATTGGCGATGTTGCCTGCTATCAGGTTATGACGCCGGGTTGAGATGTCCATACTTTTTCCGATCATCTCGTATGTGTGCCCGAAAATTCTTGAATCAGCCATTTTGATCTCCGTTTTTTCAATTAACGCTTCCAGGTCAGCCGCAGGTGGTATTTAATCCAGATATCCAGATTGGATATCTGGATTAAATATCCGGACAAGCGCGCCGGAATATCAACATCATAAACGAAAAAGCAAATTACATGCCTGAAATAACAAACAGCAGGAACAATCAGAAAGGTTCTTTATATTCGTTCAGTTTATTGCGAAGGGTTCTGACACTGATTCCAAGAATTTTTGCCGCATGGGTCCGGTTTCCCTCGGTCTGATCCAGTGTTCTGAAAATCATTCTATGTTCCATCTCTTTGAGGGACCCTGCAGAAAAGTCCTCATCAGCAAAGGATTCTGCACCTGTGTCTTCAGAAAAGGCTGTTTCTTCGCCATCGTCCATGAGCAGATCCGAAGGGGTGATCATATCGGTCTCAGAAATAAGGACAGCACGATGAATAACATTTTCAAGTTCCCGGACATTGCCGGGAAAGGAATGGTTATGGAGTACGGAAAGTGCCTGATCTGTCAATCCTTTGACAGATCTTGCGTCAATCCTGCAGTATTTTTTTATGAAAAAGTCGCATAAGGGCCGAATGTCCTGGCTGCGCTCCCGCAACGGGGGAATAATCAGAGGAATGGTATTAAGCCTGTAAAACAGATCTTCCCTGAACGCATGGTTCTCCACGGCTGATTTGGCATCCCGGTTGGTGGTGGCAATCACCCGGACATCCACACCCACGGGCTGGGTTCCCCCCACCCGGTCTACCACCTTTTCCTGAAGTACCCGGAGCAGTTTGGACTGCAAATGATACTGCATCTCCGTAATCTCGTCCAGAAACAGGGTCCCCTTGTCAGCCAGTTCAAACTTGCCGGCTTTCCTTGCCAATGCACCGGTAAAAGCACCTTTTTCATGGCCGAACAATTCGCTTTCCAGAAGATTTTCCGGCAGGGCCGCGCAGTTGATGGCGATAAAGGACTGATTACAGCGGGCGCTTTTCTCATGCAGAAACTTTGCAAGCAGTTCCTTGCCGGTGCCGCTCTCCCCCTGGATGAGCACCGATGCCGACGAATCCGCCACCCGGGCGGCAAGCTTGAGCAAATTCTCCATTTTGGGGTCTTTAGTAACAATCTGCACCGCTTTATGCTTAACTGTTTTTTCCTTTTCAGAGGGCAACGGCGCAATGGCTGTGGCCAAAGATTTTTTAACGCTGAGTTCAAGCTGCCTTGGGTCAACCGGCTTGATCAGATAATCCATGGCACCGTGCTGTATCAGACTGACAGCATAATCCACCACAGGATCCGAGGTAAGGATAATGGTCTTTGGCACCCCGGTGTCTGAATCCGCCGCCTGTTTAAGAAAATCCAAAGTAGAGAACCCCGGTGTACCATCGTCGGCCACAACCACCTCAGGTTTTTGGGACAGCAGGTAATTGAGCGCACCCGAGCCTTCGGGCACAGCATCAACCAGAAAACCCATTCCTTTGAACAGATCGGTATAGATCATTCGCTCTTTGGGGTTTTCAATTATGAGAAATAATTTTTGTCCAGGCACGTTGCCAAAGGGTCCTTATGAATTTATCATTTTTTCCGCCAGCCCCATAGTGCTCAGCCGCTGCCGGGCAAGCCGGGCCCAGACCGAGTCGTAAGACTGCGCCACCTGCTCAAAGGTCTTTTTCGCCTTATCCAGCACATTACCTTTCTGGTAGGCGTCCCCCAACAGAAAACCGATATTGGCCTTATCCCGGTCACCTTCTGAAAAATCAAGGGCTTTGGCAAAGGCATCGGCTGCCTGCCCATAGGATTTCATTTCCAGGTAAGATGAACCCAAAGTTTTGTAAGCGCCTGCCAGTAACTCGTAATTTCCGCCTGGAGATGCGGCAAACGCTTTCACCGCACGGGCCTGGAGTCCGGACGCTGTCTTCAGGTCTGATTTTCTCTGGTAGACACTGGCGCGAAGCATGAGTATCCGCCCCTTATCCAGAGCGTCCCGCCCCGCCGTATACGCCGAGGCAAACGCATTATCTGCCTTTGAAAAACTGCCCTTTTCCAGATAAATCTGCCCGACCCGGGTCAGGGCCTCCACCCGGTTTTTATCCTTTGGAAACCTCTTTGCAAAGGCATCCAATAGTTTTAAAGCATCATCATCCCTGCCGGATTCATCCATGGCCTTACCCAGCCCAAACAGCAGTAAAGCCGGCCGCTCTTCCCTTTTATAAAGTTTATAAGCGGAAATCAATTGATTAAACGCCTCTTCATACAGATCGGCTTTCAAATAGGCACTGCCCACATAAAAGGGAATCAGCCGGCCCCCCATTTTTTTTAACTTGAACTGTTCTTTTTCATATCTTGTTAATATAGAGGTATATTCATCTGCCTTCAACTGTTCTTTGAACAGTGCCTCGTAGGCTTTCTGCATTAACTTAACCGCCTCGTAGCGCAACCCCCTGGGATGGGTGGACAACAGGTCCTCAATTTCCTGGATGCACTTATCATACTCACCGTTCTGCTGGTAGATTTCAGCCAGGCGCATCATGGCGATCCGGGCATAGGTATTTTCAGGAAACCGGGTCTTGATCATTTCGTAAATCTTAATCTTTTCAGCATCTGTCTTTAAATACCTGGCAATCCCAATGGAGGCATTGATATATCCCGGAGAGTCCGGATATTTTTCCCGGACCAGTTCGTACAACTTGATCGCCTTTTCTTCCTGATTCTCCATTCCGTAGGCATCGCCGACCTTGCTTAACGCCATGTCCGGTGCTTTGATATCGGGAAAAAGATTCAACAGCCGGATATAATTCTCCCGGGCACCTTGACTTAAGCCCAATTCAAAATTGGCATCTGCCGTGTATTTGAGCAGATCAGCAGAATCATAAACCTTTTTCACATCATTTTTTATGACATAATTAAGAACGCTCAACGCGTCATAATACCGCAGGTTTTCAAACAATGCCTTACCATAACCCAGCCCTGCATCGGGTATATAGTCGTTGCTTATTTTTGACTCAAACACCTTTTTATACAGGTTCAACGCCTTGTCAGTATACCCTCTGCCATTATAAATTTCAGCCAGATGATACTCCACCTCGGGCATACCGGAATAGTCCGGAAAGTCCTTGCTGACAATATCAAAATACCCTTCGGCCGTTGCGCTGTTGTGCAAACGGGTATGGATCAGTCCCATGGCTGCATAGGCAAAGGGAATATATAGGGATTTAGGATAGGCAACCATGGCATCCTGAAACATTCGCTCTGCAGCCAAAAGTCCTGCCGGGTCATCGTTCTCAACACCCATAAAATTGACATAGGCCTTTAAATAGTAGACCTGTTCCAGGCAAAAGGAATTTTTCTCAAATAAGTACTGCTCAAGAATCGCGCCAGCTTCTTTGTACAACTGTTTTTTAACCAGAATCATCGCATTTTCAACCGCATTGGCCTGACAGTCCTGCAAGGGGTCTTCACCCCGATACATATCACTGATATCCCCTTTAAAACGACTGGCCTGACGCTTTGGGGGCGTATAAAGCGGGGGTTCCTTTATTTTTTCATTGGCTTTAGTCCGACCGGTATCCTTTTTTTTGACAGAATCCGGGGCCGGCTCAGCTTTGGGCCGGAAAGCGGCCACTTGCACTGCAGGGTCATTCGGATCATCTGCAACGGTTTGCTTTTCCCTGGGGTCAGTTGCCGGAGCCAGTGGCGGTTTTCCGGGTTTGGAGACAGCCGGAGTTGACGGTTTCCGAACAGCCGCCACCTGGGTCACGGGAACACGTTTGGGGGCGGGAGCAGGCGCTTTCACGGCTTTATTTAAAACCACAGTTAATTGATTGTTGGACGCATTGAAAACGGGTTTAATGTTTTCTTCACTGGCGTGCTTGCCCGTCACCATCAGGGCGACCACGTTGCCTTCAAGGATATCCACATGGACGGATTCAAGGTTCGGATTATCCTTTCCGCCAATGACAAGCCCTTTGGCAAGGCTTGCATTCTTAATGGCCACCAGGACTTCCCGTTCTCCGACACGAATAACTTTTACAGGGGCTTTTCCGGTCATATTAACCCTAACAGAAAAGGGATTGTCCTTGACCTGGATTGCTTTGACAACGGGGTATCCGGCCATGGCCGACCCTGCCGGAATAAACACGCAGAAAAATGCAGCCCAGACAGCTGATAAAACTTTCAGGTATGCGGGGATTAATTCTCTCATGACATATGTATATCCCAAAGGGTTCACGGTTGGAGAACTAAAAAGCAAGTAATATGCCATACTCATAATTGTGAATCATTTCATATTGAATAGCCTTTAAAAAGCATATCCGGCAAATGAGTTTACAAGTCGGGTCTGGGCAGGGAGAGGGGATTTCCGGCGGCAGGTGTCAAAAAACCGGCATGTCATCTTCCGGTTCAATATCCATCTTTTTTATCTTCTCAACCAGGGTGGTCCGGTTCATTTTCAACATTTCGGCGGCCTTGGCTTTTACCCATCCGGTTTCATTCAAGGCATGGGTAATTAAAGATTTTTGATAGGCTTCCACGGCCTCATTAAAACCAATGTTATTCCGGAACACGCCGGCCACACTGACCGGGGTGACATCCGGGCCGGCACAGATCATACATCCCGGCAGATCAGCTATACTGACGATCTCCTCTTCCACAAGGACTGACAGCCGTTCCACCAGGTTTTCCAGCTCCCGGATATTTCCAGGCCATTCGTAGGACGCAAGCACCTGTTTTACCGCATCAGGAAATACCTTGGGCCTGTATTCGGTACTGCGCCGTGCAAGACCGGACTGGAAATGGGCCACAAGGGGCATGATATCTTCAGGGCGTTCCCGCAGGGGCAGGATGTTGATGGGAATCACATTAAGGCGGTAATACAGGTCTTCCCTGAATTCGTTATCCGCTATGGCGGCGGTCAGGTTTTTGTTGGTGGCGGAAATAACCCTGATATCCACCGCGATGGTCTGGGAGCCGCCCACCCGCTCGAACCGTCTTTCCTGCAAGGCACGCAAAAGTTTGACCTGGAGATCAGGACTCATGTCACCGATTTCATCCAAAAAAATCGTGCCTTTATCGGCAATTTCAAAACGCCCGATCCTTGCCCGGTGGGCACCGGTAAATGCACCTTTCTCATGGCCGAACAACTCACTTTCGAGAAGCTCGCTGGGAATGGCCCCGCAATTGATCACCACCATGGGGCCGTCTTTTCTTGTTGAATTCTTATGGATGGCCCGGGCAATAAGTTCCTTGCCTGTACCACTTTCTCCTGTGATAAGCACCGAGGAATCAGAGCGTGCAACCTTACGCACCCGGTCAAGCATGGCCATCAGTCCCTGACTCACACCGGCAATGCCGCTACGGTCAAAACCTGACACATCTTTGAGCGGGGCGTCAGCAGCGCCGGATCTTTTTTCGGCTGTTGCTTGGACCATTGGGACCTGACTCACTT